>CAMOHY010000191.1 GCA_946615495.1 uncultured Clostridia bacterium | reverse complement strand
GACTGCAACCCCTTCGACCGGGTGAGCATGATCGGCGCGCTGGGCAACAACAAGGGCGACCAGCCCCGCATGGAAGCCTATATTTCCTGCATGGTGGCCGTGCAGTTCGCCCCCGAAATCACCGAAGAAAAGATGGACCGCTTCCTGCAGTTCTATGAATACCTGCTGGGCGAAGGCAAATATATGCGCCTGGGCCTGGCGGGCGAGGACTATGTGGTAAACGAGGACGGCACCATTTCCAAAATCCGCGATGAAAACGGCAACGCCTCCAACCTGGCGGTCAAGTATCCTTCCATCCCCGTCACCCATTGGACCAGCTGGGGCTTTGAAATGGCCGCCATGCCCAACGTGGAATACTTCGATCAGTACAATGACGAAACCAAGGCCCTGAACGCCGAAGTTTGCGCCATCCGCAATCAGAATCCCGTGTACCCCGAAGTGGGCCCCATCCTGATTGACGACGACGCCGTGACGGACGCCTCCGCCTTCAATATCACCAGCGAATACTGGCTCATCATTTCCGGCGACAAGCCCGTGGCCGAAATGTTTGCCGATATGAAGGCCCGCGCACAGGCCTATTATGGCCCCGCCACTGAAAAGGTAACGGAAATCGCCGCTCAGTACGGCTGGTAACCGGCGCCTGAAAAACTGATTCGTTCCCGATCCGGGGGCCGCTTCTGAGGACCAAAAAGGGGCGGCCCCCTTTTCCATCAAAACACTGTCGCTTGGGGAGGACGCAGTATGCAGAAGCAATCCTTTGTCCGTCTGATGGAGGACGGAGCCATCTGCGCGTATGGCAGGACATGGCATTTTGACCCGGCCCTTCCGCCCTGCCTGCTGCTGGCTGACGGAAAGAAAGCGCTTTTTTCGGAGGCTGTTAGCATCGTTTCCGTTCCTATCGCCACGGGCCTGGGCAGCGGCGTACGCACCCGCGTGCAGGAGATACCGGGCTGCGGCGGCATGCAGTTTGAAACGGAGATATTGGTAAACGATACCGACGGCCACGTGGACTTTACCTTTTCCGTGCTGCGGGAGGCCGGCGCGCAGCTGCGGGAAGTCATGTTTCCGGGGCCGCTGCAGGCGGACGGAGCGGGCGCTTACGCCGTGGTGAACACCATGCAGGGCCAGCTGATCCCCGCGGACTGGCCGGAGGAGACTGCCGCCAAGCTGCCCTTTGACGGGCAAATGTGCTCCGAATCCGCCTATATGCCCTGGTGGGGCGAGGTGACGCCGGACGGCAGCTATCTTGCCTGGGTGCGCTCTCCCTGGGATGCCAAGTATACCGTTTCCCACCCCGCGGGCGGGCCCAACCGCATTTACGTCCGCCATTTGCCCTCCCTGGGCAAAATGCGCTATCAGCGCACGGTGAGCTATTATTTCCTTCCGGCGGGCAGCACCTATGCGGACCTGTGCCGCCTGTACCGGTCTCTTGCGGAGGAGGAAGGAAAGCCCGTTACCCTGCGGGAAAAAGCGGCGGAAAATCCTCAGGTGGACCGGCTCATCGGCTGCTGCGTCATGCACGTGGCGGGCAAAACCCACGTGACGGAGGATTCCCGGTTCTATAACCGGGAGGAGCCTGAAAAAAACGAGTCCCTCGTTCCCTTTTCCCATTGGGAGGAGCGGGCGCGCAGGCTCAAGGAGCTGGGCGTGGACAGGCTGTATCTGCATCAGGACGGCTGGGGCCAGCCGGGCTACGATAACCAGCACCCGGATTATCTGCCGCCCTGCCAGGAATTGGGCGGCTGGGAGGGCATGAAGGCCCTGTCGGACACCATGCAGGAGCTGGGCTATCTCTTTGGCATCCACGACCAGTACCGGGATTATTACCTGGACGCGCCTACCTATGACGCGGACAACGCCTGCCAGGGAGCGGACGGCAGCATTTACGGCCACGCCATCTGGGCGGGCGGCAGGCAGAATTACCTGTGCGCCAGCCTGGCCCCCGGCTATGTGAAGCGCAATTTTGAGCAGCTGCTGAAGGGCGGCATTTCCCTCCAGGCCACGTACTTGGACGTGTTCACCTGCAACGAGGCCGATGAATGCGCCAACCCCCGCCACCGGATGACCCGCCGGGAATGCCTGGCTTACCGGGCGCAATGCTTCCATTACCTGACGGCGCACGGCATCGCGCCTTCCTCCGAGGAAGTGAACGATTGGGCTATGGACAGCCAGGTATTCTGCCATTGGGCGCCGTATTTGACGGGGGCCGCCATTCCCGTTCCGCTGTTCAACCTGGTGTATCATGACTGCGTGATGATTCCCTGGAAAATGGAGGCGGGGGAATGGGGCATTCCTGAAGGCACCACCGGGTTTTTGCACTGCCTGCTCAATGGCGGCATGCCCTATATGAGCGACCAGGCGGAGGGGGAGGCGCTAAAGGAAAACATTCGCCAGTGGCGGGTTATCTCCCAACTGCACCGGCAGGTGGCCAAGGAAAAAATGGTTTCTCACGCTTTCCTGACCGGGGACAGGAAGCGGCAGCGGACAGTGTTTTCCGACGGCACCCAGGTGACGGTGGATTTTGCGGGCAATTCCTTTGAAATCCGGTACCCGGACGGAAGGGTGGTGAACACCCTGTGAGCGTACTCAGGAAAAGCGTTTTCGTCGCCGCTTCCCTGCCCCAGGCGCCGCACAGAAGCGGAAAGATAAACAAAGAAAGCCCGGCCTGGGCGGAAGAACACATAAAGCCGCCCAAGCGTTTGGATTTCCGGATGCTGTAATGGAACGCTCAAAATCATTTACAAAATGAGGGAGGGAAAACGATGAACAGACCTTTGACCGTCGCCGTGGCGGGCTGCGGCTCCCGCGGGCAGGACACCTATTCCAAAATTCTTGTTACCATGCCGGAAAAGGCGAAAATCGTCGCCGCCGCCGACCTGGACCCGGAAAAGCTGGCGGGCATGCGCAAGCTGACGGGGATACCTGAAAGCGCCTGCTATGCCTCTGCCGAAGAAATGCTGCAAAAGCCGAAGCTTGCGGACATTATGCTCATCTGCACGCCGGACCGCTGCCATTACGCCCAGGCCAAGGCGGCGCTGCTCAAGGATTACGACCTGCTTTTGGAAAAGCCCATTTCTCCCAGCGCCGATGAATGCCGGGAGCTGCGGGATATTGCCCTGAACCGCAAACGCAAGGTGGCGGTATGCCATGTGCTGCGCTACACCGTGTTTTACCAAAAAATTAAGGAGCTGATGGACAGCGGCGTGATCGGGGAGCCCATGAATTTGCAGGCCATCGAGCAGGTGGGCTACTGGCACCAGGCCCACAGCTTCGTTCGGGGAAACTGGCGCAATAAGGAAATGTCCTCCTCCATGATCCTGCAAAAGTGCTGCCATGATATGGATATCCTGCTCTGGCTTACCGGGAAGCACTGCGAACGGGTGTCGTCCTTTGGCAGCCTGTCCCTGTTCCGGGCGGACAAGGCCCCCGAAGGAAGCGGCGAGCGCTGCACGGAATGCGCCATAGGAGCGGAATGCCCCTACAACCTAATAAACCTCTACCTGGAGGAATACCGGAAGAACGGCGACGACTGGCCCCAGAACGTGGTGGCCTTTGAGCCCACGGAGGAAAAGCTGCTGGAAGCGCTGCGCACGGGCCCTTACGGGCGCTGCGTGTACCGCTGCGATAACAACGTGGTGGATCACCAGGTGGTAAACCTGGAGCTGGAGGGCGGCGCCACCGTGAACTTCACCATGACCGGCTTCACCGCCCACGGCGGACGGATTCTGCGGGTGGGCGGCACCCTGGGCGAGCTGTACTGCGATATGAAGGAAAACATCATTAAGGTGATGCGCTATGGCAAGCCTGACGAAATCATTGATGTGCGCACCCTGACCAATGATTTTTCCGGCCACGGCGGCGGCGACGCCCGGCTGGTGCGTGAATTTGTGGACCTGGTGCGGGGCGAAATCGGGGTCAGCGGCACCCTCACCTCCATTGACCGCTCGGTGGAAAGCCACCTGGTGGCCCTTGCCGCGGAGGAATCCCGGCTCTGCCATGGCAAAGTGATAGAACTGTAAGCGTTCCTGTCAGCAATAATTTTTCTGCTTGGGAGGGGGTTGAACGATGGGCTTTCAGGATATTCTTCCTCTGTACGATCTGGACGGCGAGGTCATTCAATGCAGCCGGTACGGTTCGGGACACATCAACGAAACCTATCTGGTTGTTACGAATCGTCCCCATTTATACATTCTCCAAAAGGTGAATTCGCATGTTTTTCCCAATCCGCGTATCCTGATGGAAAACATCATAATGGTTACGGCGCATATCCGGGCCAAGGAAAGGGACCCGCGCCGGGTGCTGCGCCTTGTTCCGGCGAAATCGGGGGAGCAATATATTCTTCGGGATGGCAACGAAGCCTGGAGACTGTATGAATTCATCACCGGGAGCATTTGCCTGGACCGCGTGGAGTCGCTCCGGGATTTTGAGCAAAGCGGCATCGCCTTCGGAACCTTTCAAAACCAATTGGAGGATTTTCCGGCGGAAGAGCTGAAGGAAGTGATTCCCGGCTTTCACGATACGCCGAAGCGGTATCAGGCGCTGCACCGCGCTATTTCAGAGAACAGGGCAGGCCGCGCAAAGCTGGCGCAGCGGGAAATGGATTTCTATCTCCAGCGCGAGGATTCGGCGGGAATGCTGATGGAGCTGCTGCAAAATAAGGAGCTTCCCCTCCGCGTGACCCACAACGATACGAAGCTCAACAACGTTATGCTGGACGCCGAAACGCGCACGCCCCTTTGCGTGATCGATCTTGACACGGTGATGCCCGGCCTTGCCGCGTCCGACTTTGGCGATTCCATCCGCTTTGGCGCGTCCACCGCCGCGGAAGACGAGAAAGACCTGGAAAAGGTTCATTTTTCGCTGGAGCTGTACCGCGCCTTCGCCGGCGGCTTCCTTTCCGTGTGCGGGAATAAGCTGACCAAGCTGGAAAAGGAAACCCTGCCCGACGGCGCAAGGCTGATGACGCTGGAATGCGGCGTGCGGTTTTTGATGGATTACCTGGACGGCGACCAGTATTTTCATACGGATTATCCGGAGCACAACCTCATTCGCGCCCGCACGCAGATGGCGCTGGTGGGCGAAATGGAAGCCTGCCATTCCCAAATGCTGCAAATCATTCACGCGTTTTGCTGAAA
>CAMOHY010000190.1 GCA_946615495.1 uncultured Clostridia bacterium | reverse complement strand
GCTACATCAACATGCAGGGCATCAAGCGCACCAACTGGTTTTTGAACCGGGACGCGGAATTGCTCTACTTCTTCTACCAGAAGGACAGCCAGAAGCACATCATCATCATTGAGCCCAACGAAGATATGCTCGCCCTCATCAAGCGCAATTTGCCCCAGGGCGTTTGGCAGAATAACTAAACGAGGGAAGGGCGGAGGCCGCCTTCCGCCCTCCGGCGGGCCGTGCCTTTGTAAAAAGGCATGATCTGTTTTCCCCTCAGCCCGAATAAAACTCAGATACCTGGAGATTGCTATGTCCATTTACTTAGACAACAGCGCCACCACCCGCGTGTGCCCCCAGGCCGTGGAAGCCATGGCTAAGTGCATGCGGGAGGAATACTATAACCCTTCCGCCCTCTACGCCCCCGCCCTGCATGCCCAGAAAAGCATGCGGGCCTGCCGGGATGAAATCCTCAAGGCGGTCCACGCGCCAATGGCCTCCAAGGTGGTTTTCCTTTCCGGCGGCACGGAGGCGGACAACCTGGCCATTTTCGGCCGGGCCAGCAAAACGCGCTCCGGCAGGGTGCTCTATTCCGCCGGGGAGCATCCGGCGGTCAAGGAGGCCTGCCAAAGCTGCGGCCTGGAGGCCGTGGAATTCCCCTACGACCATCGGGGAATAGTGGATTTGGACGCGCTCAAGGGCCTGCTCTCCTCCGATGTGACGCTGATTTGCTGCATGCAGGTGAACAATGAAACCGGCGCCATTCAGCCCCTCAAGGAAATTGCCCGCCTGCGGGACGAAAAAGCGCCCTACGCCCATTTTCACGTAGACGGCGTGCAGGGCTTTTTGCGCGTTCCCTTTGATATGGCCGCCTGCGGGGCGGACACCTACGCCCTCTCCGGCCACAAAATCCACGCGCCCAAGGGCATCGGCGCCCTGGTAATGGGCCCCAGCGTGCAATTGAACCCCCGGCAGATGGGCGGCGGCCAGGAAGGCGCCCTTCGCTCCGGCACGGAAAACACGCCGGGCATCGCCGGGCTTTTGGCCGCCGTTCAAGCCTATCCCAAAGAAAACCGGATGCGGGAAAACAAGCTGCTGTTGTGGCAATTGATAAAGGAAGCGGTGCCCGAAGCCCAGGTAAACGGCCCCGCGCCGGACGGGCCGGACAGCGCGCCCCATATTCTGAACGTATCCCTGCCCCCGGTGCGGTCCGAAACCATGCTGCACGCCCTGGAGGGCTGCGGGGTATACGTGGGCATGGGCTCCGCCTGCTCCTCCTATAAGCAGCGCATCAGCCCCGTGCTCAAGGCCATGCACACGCCGCAAAAGTACGCTGAAACCGCCCTGCGCTTTTCCCTGTCGCCGGAAAACACCGCGGAGGAAATGCGGCAGACGGCGCAGGCCATCGCCGCCCAGCACGCCGTGCTGGCTAAATATCAAAGAAGATAAAAGAGGGGAAGATGAAACCCATGCGCAAGCTGCTTATGGTTCGCTATGGCGAAATCTATTTGAAGGGCCTGAACAGGCCTTATTTTCTCAAAGCCCTGGTCAAGCGGGTCAAGGAAGCCGCCAAGCCCTTCGGCGGCCAGGTGTGGCTGCATGACGCCCGCGTGTTCATCAGCGATATGGACGATTTGGAGGGCTGCATGCAGCGGGTGAGCAAGGTGTTCGGCGTGCACTCCATCGCCCCCGCCGTGGAAATGGAAAAGGACGACTTTGAGGGCATTTGCGAACAGGCCAACGAACTGATGCGGGGCCTGTCCGGCACCTTCAAGGTGGAAGCCCGGCGCAGCGACAAGCACTATTTCCTGGATTCTCCCCAGATCAACGCCAAGGTGGGCGAATATGTGCTCATGCGCAACGAGGACCATTTGAAGGTGGACGTGCGCAAGCCCCAGCATATCCTGTCCATCGAAATCCGGGATCAGGCGTATCTGTACTGCACGGTGTACCCCGCCGTGGGCGGCATGCCCGTGGGCACCGGCGGCAAGGCGTGCCTGCTTTTGTCCGGCGGCATCGACAGCCCCGTGGCGGGCTACATGATCGCCAAGCGCGGGGTGCAATTGGTGGCGGTGCATTACCATTCCTTCCCCTACACCAGCGAATTTGCCAAGCAAAAGGTGCTGGACCTGGCGAAAATTCTGTCCGAATACTGCTGCGGCATCCGGGTGTACGTGGTGCCCTTTACGGATATTCAAATGCAGATTCATGAAAAGTGCCCGGAGGATTACACCACCCTCATCATGCGCCGCTATATGATGCGCATTGCCGAGCGCATCGCCCAGAAGGAAGAGGCCATGGCCCTCATCACCGGCGAATCCATCGGCCAGGTGGCCAGCCAAACCATGGAAGCGCTGATAACGACCAATGAAGTGGTAAAGACCATGCCGGTGTACCGTCCGCTGATCGGCTTTGATAAGATCGACATCATGGAGTACGCCCGAAAGATCGGCACCTACGAAACCTCCATCCTGCCCTACGAGGATTGCTGCACGGTGTTTACGCCCCGGCACCCCGCCACCAAGCCCAAGGAAGCGCTCATCCAAAAGGGCGAAAACCAATTGGACCAGGAGGCTCTTATCCAGGCCGCCGTGGACAGCGCCGAAATCGTGGAGCTGTAAAACCGCATTTTCCCCGCAAAGGCCGCGATTCTGCGGCCTTTATCCATTAATCTGGAAAAACATACCATGAATGCAAAAAAGCCATGTCAAAATTCTAAAAATTTTGTAATTATATAGATTTTTTTGTTTTTCTTCTGTATAATATTTTCGTAGGATTTCTCGTTCTGTTTGATAGGCCGCCGACGGGGAGGAGGACGATTCCCATGGATTTTGATTTGCAGAAAGCAAGCATGTGGAAGCGTATCTCCGCTTTTTTGTTTGACGCCATTTTGCTTTCCGTGGTGGCCGTGCTGCTGGGCTGGGGAATATCTGCCCTGGCGGGCTACGACGGCTACAACCGCACGGTAAAGGAAAGCTACGAAAAATACAGCCAGGAATACGGCGTGGATTTGCGCCTGACCCAAAGTGAATACGAAGCCCTCCCCGAAGAGGAAGCCCGGAAAGTGGACGCCGGTTTTGCTGCCCTGAATGCGGATGGAAAAGCCCTCCGCGCCAACCAGATGATGCTGCAATTATCCGTTTTGATCGTTTCCCTGGGCTTCTTTTTTGCTTACCTGCTTATGGAATTTTTCATTCCTCTTAAATTGGGCACGGGCCAGACCCTGGGCAAAAAGATTTTCGGCATCGGCCTAATGAAAACGGAAGGAATCAAGGTAAACGCGGTGACGCTGTTCATCCGCGCCATTTTGGGCAAATACACCTTTGAAACCATGATTCCCGTTTTGATTGCTCTGATGATCTACTGGGGCACCATCGGCGTGGTGGGCCCGGCGGTCATTTTCCTCATCCTGGCGGTGGAAGCCGTCGTGCTCATTTCCACCCGCACCAATTCCCTGATTCATGATCTGCTGGCGGGCACCGTGGTCATCGACGCGGCCAGCCAAAGGATTTTTGATACCCCTGAAGCCCTGGCGGAATACAAGGCCAAAATCCACGCGGAGCTGGCCGCCCGGCAGGAGTACTGATCTGCAAATCTGCATCTGCAAAGGAGGAACGGGAGCCGTATGAAAATCGTCCTGCAAAACCTGACCAAGATCTTTCCCAGCCGCAGCAAGAAATCCAATGAGGAAGTGGTCGCCGTCAACAATTTCAATTTTGAAATTCCGGATGGCAAGCTGATCGGCCTGCTGGGCCCCTCCGGCTGCGGCAAAAGCACCACGCTGTACATGATTAGCGGTTTGCAAAAGCCCTCCAGCGGGAAAATCTTCTTCGGCAACGACGACGTGACCGAGCTTTCCACCGAAAACCGCGGCATCGGCCTGGTGTTCCAGAACTATGCCCTCTATCCCCACCTGACGGTGAAGCAGAACATCCTCTTCCCTCTGCAAAACCTTAAGGGCAAGGATAAGCTGGATAAAGACACTATGCTGGACAGGGCCTACGAAGCCGCCAAGCTGGTGCAGATTGAACAATTGCTGGACCGCAAGCCCAGCGAGCTTTCCGGCGGCCAGCAGCAGCGCGTGGCCATCGCCCGCGCGCTGGTGAAAATGCCCCGCGTGCTGCTGCTGGACGAGCCCCTGTCCAACCTGGACGCCCGGCTGCGGCTGCAAACCCGTGAAGAAATCCGCCGCATTCAGAAGGAAACGGGCATCACCACCGTGTTCGTTACCCACGACCAGGAAGAAGCCATGAGCATTTCGGATATGATCGTGGTCATGAAAACGGGCATCGTGCAGCAGATTGGCAAGCCGCAGGACGTGTATGACGACCCGGCCAACCTGTTCGTGGCCAAGTTCCTGGGCACGCCGCCCATCAACGTGTTCTCCGGCCATGTGAAGGACGGCCGCCTGTTCATCGGCGGCGACGCCGTGATGGATATTCAGACCGTGAAGGATCAGGAGGTCATTGTGGGCATCCGGCCCGAAGGCTTCCTGCTGGATGAAAACGGCCCCCTCAAGTGCAAGCCCGTAAATGTGGAAGTAATGGGCCGGGATGTAAGCATCGTGTCCACCCACGACGCTTCCGTCAATCCCCTGGTGCGCTCCATCGTGAACGCGGACAACAAAATCGATATCACCAGCGAATACGTGCGCTACGCCATCAAGCCCCACAAAATCTTCATCTTCAATAAGGAGACTGAAGAGAGGATTTATTTCGAGGTGAAGTAACATGGTAGAAAGCAAACAACAGTGGAAAGCCTGGATATACCTGGCCCCCGCCATCGTGCTGCTGCTGATCTTCACCGTGTGGCCCATCATCAACACGGTGGCCATGGCGTTTATGGAGGATTACAGCGGCCTGGCCAATATTGGCGGCGAGGCGAGCTTCCGTTTCGGCTTTGGAAACTTTACCAAGGTGGCCCAAAACGCTGAATTCAAGCAGGCGCTGACCAACACCATCCTGCTGTGCCTCATCACCGTTCCCGTGTCCACCATTCTGGCGCTGCTCATCGCCGTGGCGCTCAACGCCATTAAGCCTTTGCAAAAGGCGCTGCAAACCATCTTCTTCCTGCCCTACGTGACCAACTCCATCGCCATCGGCATGGTGTTCGCCGCCATGTTCAACGTGATCGGCTCCGTGGGCACCCGCCGTCCCC
>CAMOHY010000189.1 GCA_946615495.1 uncultured Clostridia bacterium | reverse complement strand
ATAAAGCGTTCTAATTTTCAAAGATGGGCGAATCCGGGGCCAGGGCGGATCGCCCATCTTTTGCTTGTCAAGCCGGTAAATGTATGCTAAAATGAATTGTTTAAAAAAGGACGGAAAACGCCGTCGTACACAGAGAGGGGTTATATTGCCATGAGCGGGAAAAAGAAGCTGTCCACGGGCAAGGTATGGTGCTTTGCCATCGGTCAATTCGGCTGGTCCATCCAGAGCGCGCTGATTTCCAATTTTCTGGTCAATTACTACCAGCCGGACCCGGCGGCGGTGGAAGCGGGACAGACGGTGTTCATTCCCCAAGGCCTGGTCATCTTCGGTATTTTGACCATCCTGGGCGCCATCACCTGGTTTGGCCGCATTTTTGACGCTGTGACCGACCCGTGGATCGCTTCCAAATCGGACCGGTGCAAGAGCAAGGACGGCCGGCGCATTCCCTTTATGCGATTGGCGGCCATTCCCTTCGCCTTGGCCACCGTGCTCACCTTCTGGTCGCCCATCAATGGGGAAAGCTGGCTGAACGCCCTGTTCCTGTTCATCATGCTCACCCTGTTCTATCTTTTCATGACCATGTACTGCACGCCGTACAACGCCCTGATTCCCGAACTGGGCACGGACCAGAAAACCCGCATGGCCATTTCCACCGCCATTTCCTTTACCTTTATCGCCGGTATGGCCGTGGCCTACACTGCGCCCATGGTGTGGGGCATGCTGGAGGGCATGGTGGGCAACCGCGTGCTGGCTATCCGCATCACCTTTACCGTGATGAGCTTAATCGGCCTCGTCTGCATGTTCGTGCCGGTGTTCACCATCAAGGAAAAGGACTATGTGACGGCCCAGCCCAGCGAATCCACGGCCCTCAAATCCCTGGCGGCCACCTTCCGCAACAAGGATTTCCGCATTTTCGTGGCGTCCGATATCGTGTATTTCCTGGGCATCACCATGTTCCAGACCGCTATGCTGTACTTTGTCACCGCCCTGCTTAAGCTGGACGAGGGCATGAGCACCATTTACTTTGTGGGCATGACGGCGCTGTCCGTTCTGTTCTATCCGCTGGTGAGCAAGCTGACCCCCAAATTCGGCAAAAAGAAGCTGATTCTGATCGCTTTCTGCATCTTTACCGTGGCCTTTGCCTATACCGCCGCCCTGGGCACCTTCCTGCCCATCGCCCCGGAAATTCAGGGCTACATCCTGTGCCTGCTGGCTGCGCCCGCCATGGCTATTTTCGGCATCCTGCCCCAGGCCGTGGTGGCAGATATTGCGGAATGCGACGAAATTGAGACCCATGAAAACCGCAGCGGCATGTTCTACGCCGCCCGCACCTTCTCCATGAAGATGGGGCAGGCCGTGGCCATGCTGCTGGTAACGTCCCTGGGCACCATCCGCCAGGATACCGGTCTGGGCTACCGCATCGTGGCCATCTGCGCGGCGGCGGTGTGCGTGCTGGGCGGATTACTGTTCCTGGCCTACAATGAAAAGAAGGTTTACAGCAAGATCATGAAGTAACCGGGAAGAGGAGAAGGCTGTGAGCGAATATTTGAATGGGGACGGGCTCATCCTGTCCGCCCATTATGAACAGACCATGACGCAGACGGTGCTGCCCTTCCTGAAAGAGCGGGAAAAGGAAAGCCAAGTGCAGGGCGATGGGGGAAAGCCCCTGTACTGCGTGAGCTACCAGGCCGATGCCCCCAAGGGCACGGTGCTAATCGTGCACGGGTTCACGGAAAACGCCTATAAATTTGCGGAAGTGATTTATTCCCTTTTGCAGAATGGCTTTTCCGTGGCGGCCTACGACCAGCGGGGCCATGGCCGCTCCTGGCATGATCCGAAGGTGACGGACCCCTCCCTCACCCACGTGGGCGATTTCAACGAATATGAGCGCGATCTTACCGCCGTTTGCGACGCGGTGCTCAAATCCATGCCCAAGCCCTGGATGGTCTTTGCCCATTCCATGGGCGGCGCCGTGACCAGCCTGTTTCTGGAGCGGCACCCGGATGTGTTCAGCCGGGCCGCTCTGTGCGCCCCCATGATCGCCGCCAACCGGGGCGGCATTCCCTACGCCATGGGAAAGCTGATCTGCCGGGCCGCCAAGCTGTTTGGCCAGGGGAAGAAGCGCATTTTCATGTCCAAACCTTATGCCGGGCCGGAGGATTTTGCCACCTCCTGCGCCACCGGCCGGGAGCGCTTTGATTGGTACGACAAAGTGAAGGCGGAAAACAGGGAATTCCACAATAACGGCCCCACCTATTCCTGGACGCTGGAATCCCTGAAGGTGACGAAGTGGCTGCTGGCTGAGGGCGCGCCGGAAAGAATCGCCTGCCCGGTGCTTCTGTTTACGGCGGATGAGGATAACAGCGTGCTGCCAAAGGAGCAGGAAATGTTCATCCGGCGGGTGAAAAACGGCCGGCGGGTGTTTGTGAAGGGCTCCCGGCATGAAATTTACCGCTCGGCGGACGACGTGCTGTTCCCCTGGTGGCATGCGGTGCTGGAGTTTTTAAAGAGCGGCATACAATAAGGCTTTTTCATCAGGAGGCGGACCGGAAAGGGGCTCCGCCTCCTGTCATGTTCAATTGAATGGGAGGAAACCACATGAACGGAACCGTTATCCCCTCGGAAAAGCAATTGGCGTTTATGGATTGGGAATTCGGCGCGTTTTTCCACTTTGGCATCCGCAGCTTTTTTATGGGCCACGTGGATTGGGACAACCGGCCCATGCCCGCCGAGGCCTTCAATCCGGATGCCCTGGACTGCGAACAGTGGATTAGAGAAGTAAAGGCGGCCGGGGCGGCGTACGCCATTTTGGTGTGCAAGCATCACGACGGCTTTGCCAATTGGCCCACCCGGTATTCCAGCTACAGCGTTTCTTCCGCTCCCTGGAAGGGCGGCAAAGGCGACGTGGTAAGGGAATTTGTAAACGCCTGCCGGAAATATGGCCTGAAGGTGGGCCTGTATTATTCTCCCGCCCAGTGGGGCGGGGAAACCGCCTTTGACGCTCCTTCCGCTTATGATGATTATTTCATCGCCCAAATCAGCGAGCTGTTGACCAACTACGGCAGGATCGATTATCTGTGGTTCGACGGCTGCGGCTCGGAAAAGCATGAATTCGATAAGCCGCGCATTATCCGCACCATCCGTTCCCTGCAGCCGGATATTCTCATTTTTAATATGTGGGACCCCGATACCCGCTGGATCGGCAATGAGGACGGCTACGCGCCCATGAATAACCCAAACGTGCGCACCGACGTGGATTTTTCCGTGCGCACCTCGGAAAAGGACGCGCTGGATCAGGCCCGTTATCTGCCCGCAGAATGCGACTGCATGCTGCGGGACACCTGGTTCGATTGCGCCGAAAACGAGGACAAAATCAAAACGGCGGAAGAATTGCTGGGGATGTACGAAATGAGCGTGGGCCGGGGCGCAAACTTTCTGCTCAATATCGGGCCCAACCGCCATGGACTTATCAACGAAAAGGACGCGGCGCGCCTGCGGGAATTTGGCGCGCTGCTGAAAAAGCGCTACGGCGCGCCGCTTTCCGCCTTTGGCGAAGCCGGGCGGGAGGGAGAAAACGCCTGGAGCATCCAAATTCCGGAGGGAGAAGAAAAGCCGCTGGTGAACCGAGTGGTCATCCGGGAGGATGTGAGCGGGGGAGAGGCGGCGGCCTCCTTCCGGGTGTACTGCGAATTGCCGGGCTACAGCGGGAAAAAAATCTGCGTATATCAGGGAGACACCATCGGCCATAAGGCCATTTGCCTTTTCCCCGCCATCCGGACGGGAAAAATCACGGTGGAAATCACCCAGGCCTCCAAAGCCCCCAGTCTCCGGGATATCACGGCGTATTTTGCCCAGTGACCGCCGGAACAAGAACGTGCAAATTCCCAGATCAAACAAAACGATCCTGCGTATCTTTTGCAGGCGCCGGTTTTTCTGATGCGTGGGAATGTGTAAATTCATTTTTGACCATCTTGTTCCAGCGGAGGGAATGTGGTATACTGAATCGAATTCTTACCAGTTGAGGGATGAGTATGTACAAGAAAGTATTGTCGCTCCTTTTTGTCCTGGTTCTGGCGCTGGGAAGCCTGAGCGCGGCGGAAGCGGAGGATGCCTCCGCCATCCGCGGCTATTCCCGTTCCTCAGGCTATGAATACGTGGCCTTCGGCTCCTACCCCACCGACGCCGACGGCACGGTGCGGCCCATTTTGTGGCGGGTGCTGAAAAACGAAAACGGGGAAGCGTATCTGCTCAGCGAATACATTCTCTTCGGCGCGCCGGTGCATGGGGATTACGATCACTATAAGGGCTGGGAAACCAGCGATTTGTACAATTACCTGAACACCGTTTTTTTGAACGACGCGTTTTCAGCCGCCGAGCAGTCCGCCCTGCTGGCGCGCACGGAGGATGACGCCCTGGTGACGCTCATCACCTCCGATGAAATGAAGGACGCCTCCATCGGCTTTTCGTCCAACACCGCCCGCCTGTGCGAAAGCACGGCTTGGGCCAAAATTCTGCCCGATCCGCCTATTTTTGAATTGCCTTCTACCAATAATAAGGGCAAGTGGAAGCCGCTGTATGTGTATTCCAAGGGGAAAAAATACAGCCCCTGGTGGAGCCGCACCCGGTCCACGGATTATCCCCATGAGCAGCGCCGGGTGATGGACGAGGGCAAGATTGGCCGCATTTCCACCGGCAACAGCGATTTGGGCGTGCGCCCCGCCGTATATGTGGATTTGAGCCTTGTGCGCATTCAGGGCGGCAGCGGCGCAATGGCGTCCCCGTATCAGCTGGCGCCCCTTGCCCAGGCGCCGGTTCCCGCGGAAACGGTTCAGGCCGAAGCGGCGGAAGCCACCCAAGCGCCTGAAAGCGGGGAACAGAGCGAAAACGCGGTCATGACGGTGCTCGCCACCGCCGCGCCTGCCGCCGCGCCCGAAGCCCAGGAAACGGCGCAGGCGGCGGAGCCCGCCGCGGTCCCTGCCCGTCAAGCCTTTTCCGCCGCGGCGGACCCATCCGGCATCCATGAAAAATTCCCCACCCTGACGGCCCAAGGGTTCCTGCCCGACGGCGAAAGCGAATTTGTGTACCAGGACGACGCGGCGGGCCTGTGGCTGTACGCCTCCCAAACGCTGCGCATCGAAATCAACCGCCGCAGCGGCACCAACAGCAAAAAGCAGCCCCTGC
>CAMOHY010000188.1 GCA_946615495.1 uncultured Clostridia bacterium | reverse complement strand
ATTTGAAGCTGCCCGCCGCCCGCATCATCAAGGCCCCCGTGCCGCTGCTCAAGCCCTTCGCCGCCATGACGGAGGAAGAACGCTCCGCCGCCTGCCAGCAGGACGCGGAATATGGCCGCATCGTGTGCCGGTGCGAGGTCGTTACAGAGGCCGAAATCCGGGACGCCATCCGCCGTCCCGTGGGCGCCCGGTCCATCGACGGGGTGAAGCGGCGCACCAGGGCCGGCATGGGCCGGTGCCAGGGCGGGTTCTGCTCCCCCAGGGTGATGGAAATTTTGTGTGAGGAGCTTCAGCTTTCTCCCCTGGAGATTACCAAATGCGGCGGGGAAAGCAAGCTGCTGGTAGGCACCCTGAACGATATCGCAAAGGAGGCGCAGGGCCATGATTGACACCATGATTCAGGTGGACGTGCTGGTAATCGGCGCGGGCCCGGCGGGCCTGGCCGCCGCCATCGCGGCCAAGAAAGCGGGCGTTGACAATTTGATCGTTCTGGAGCGGGAGGATCAGCCCGGCGGCATCCTGCGCCAGTGCATCCATAACGGCTTTGGCCTGCACCGCTTTAAGGAAGAATTGACCGGCCCGGAATACGCCCAGCGGGACATTGATACCGCCCGCGAAATGGGCATTGATATCCGCACGGGGATTACGGTGCTTTCCGTGTCCAAGGAAAAGCGGGTAACGGCTGTCAGCCGGGAAAACGGCCTGCAGGTGTTTGAAGCCAAGGCCATCGTGCTGGCCATGGGCTGCCGGGAGCGGCCCCGCGGCGCCCTGGCCATTCCGGGCACGCGGTGCGCCGGCATTTACAGCGCGGGCACCGCCCAGAAATTTGTGAACCTGGAGGGCTATATGCCTGGCCGCCGGGTGGTCATTTTAGGCAGCGGCGACATCGGCCTTATCATGGCCCGCCGCATGACGCTCCAGGGCGCCAAGGTGCTGGCCTGCGTGGAATTGATGCCCTATTCCAGCGGGCTGAACCGCAATATCGTGCAGTGCCTGCAGGATTATAATATTCCCCTGTACCTGTCCCACACCGTGATCGATATTCACGGCCGGGAGCGGGTGACGGGCGTGACGGTGGCCAAGGTGGACGAAAACCGGCGGCCCATTCCCGGCACGGAAATGGAATTTGACTGCGATACGCTGCTTTTGTCCGTGGGCCTGATTCCGGAAAACGAGCTGTCCTCCGGCGCGGGCGTGGAGCTGTCGCCCGTCACCAGCGGCGCGGTGGTCAGCGACACGCTGGAAACCAGCGTGCCCGGCGTGTTCGCCTGCGGCAACGTTTTGCACGTGCACGACCTGGTGGACCATGTGAGCAACGAATCCTTCCGGGCGGGCGAAATGGCCGCCCGCTATGCCCAGGGCCAGCGCCGGGAGGGCCGGGAAATTCCCGTTAAAGACGGCGCGGGCGTGCGCGGCGTGGTGCCGCAGAAGCTGCTGCTGACGGAGGAAAACCAGGGCGTGGACCTGATGTTCCGCCCCGACCGGGTGTACAGGGACCATTATTTGACCGTGTACGCCGACGGGAAGGCCCTGTCCTCCGTGAAAAAAATGATTTTGACCCCCGGCGAAATGGTGGTGCAGCCCATGAACGAAAAAATGCTGGCCGCCTGCCGGGACGCGGGCGAAATCACCGTGGCCATTACCGCGGAAAAAGCGGTGTAACTGAACATACGGGGGCTGCTGCGGGTGCGCAAAGCATCATCGCGGCAGTCCCTTTCTTGCGGCCTCTTCTTTGACCGGGCCGCGCAAACGGGTTTACAACTTTTTCTTCCTGTGGTAAACTCTAAGAAGCTTTGAGCATCCGGTAAACGAAACAAGGTTTTCCCCCTTCGCGCAAGGAAAGGCGGGTACATATGAACGAAAAGCGGCCCCTGACCGATACTGCCCTGGTGCCCGGCGTGGGCAGAATTCCCTATCCGGCATACCGGGGCGACGAGCCCTACATTTTTTTGAGCTACGCCCACAAAAATGCCCAGGCCGTGCATCAGCAAATCAAGCTGCTCAACGAGCTGGGCTATCACGTTTGGTACGACGAGGGGATTTCTCCCGGCAACGAATGGACGGACGAGATCGCCGAGGCGCTGGAAAAATGCGCCTTCTTCCTGGTGTTTCTGACGGAGGATTCGGCGGCGTCGGAAAACGTGCAGAACGAAATCAACTTCGCCCTGGACGAAAGAAAGCCCTTCCTGGCGGTGCACCTGGAGGAAACGGAGCTCAAGGGCGGATTAAAGCTGCAAATCGGCACCAGGCAGGCCATCCTGCGCTATACCATGTCCCAGGAGGAGTACGTTTACAAGCTGACCTCCTGCTTTGAGCGCATGGGCCTGAAAAAAAGCGGCGGCGCCGCACCCCAGGGATCCGCTCCCGTGCCTGCGCCCCAGAAGAAACGCTATCTGCTGCCCCTTCTTTTAGCGGGCCTGGCGGTGTGCGCGGCGCTTTTTTTCCTGCTGGGCCGGGGAACAGGCACGCCGCCCTCTCCCGCCATAACGCCCACGCCGCTTCCCGCGGGCGCGGCGCAGCCGGGCAAAAAGACCGAGGATGGGTTTTTGTACACGCTCTATACGGACCATGTGGAGATCACCGGTTACGACGTGAACCAGGAGCGTTTGACGGTTCCCGCCGCCATTGAAGGCCTGCCCGTGACGGCCATTTCCGCCTCCACCAACCTGTTTGTGGACCAGACCAGCTTAATCAGCGTGACGCTGCCGGACAGCATCACTTCCATTGGCGTTTACGCCTTCGCCAACAGCAAATCCCTCACCAGCGTATCCCTACCCAAAGGGCTGAAGGAGATTGGCGACGGCGCGTTTTCCAATTGCATCAGCCTCACCAGCCTCAGCCTGCCGGAGGGGCTGGAAAAAATCGGCACTTCCGCGTTCCTGGAATGCTACAATCTCAACCTTGCCTCCCTGCCGGACAGCCTGGTTAAAATCAGCGATTACGCGTTCTATTACTGCCAAAGCATGGCCCACGCCGTCCTGCCCGCGGGCCTTCAGGAATTGCGGCCCGGCGCCTTCGGCCTGTGCACCGGCCTGAAGGATATTTCCATTCCCGCCGGTATTGCGGAAATTCCGGGCTATCTGTGCCACGGCTGCACGTCGCTTGAAAAGGTGGATATCCAGGGGCAGCCCACCGCCATCGGCGACTGGGCCTTCTATTCCTGCACCGCCCTGGAAAGCTTCACTATCCCGGACAGCGTCACTTCCATAGGGGAATATGCCTTCTTCGGCTGTTCGAGCTTAACGGGCCTGAATTTGCCGCCCCAAATTGCCCATCTTGGCAGCTCGGCCCTGGCCTCCTGCACGCAAATAAAGTCTTTGCAGCTTCCGGAGGGCGTTACGGCGCTGAGCGACCGGGTGCTCCAGGGCTGCGTGCGCCTTTCCAAGGTCATTCTGCCCGCCGGCCTCACCCAAATCGGCGAAGCGGCCTTTGACGGCTGCTCCACCCTGTCCTCCGTCCAGTTTGGCGGCACCCAGGCCCAGTGGCAGTCCATCGCCATCGGCGGGGAAAACGAGCCCTTGACCCAGGCAAGCATCCATTACACCGAATGAACGAAAGAGGCGGATAAATTCCATGAAGCTGCGCGATTTGCTCCCGTTTGATTCCATCGTCATCCAGACCCACGACAATCCCGACGCTGACGCCATCGCCAGCGGCTTTGGCCTGTATTCCTATTTTCTGTCCAAGGGGAAAAAGGTCCGCCTCATCTACGGCGGAAAAAACAAGATTGGCAAAAGCAACCTGCTGCTGATGACGGAAATGCTGCAAATTCCCATCGAGCACTGCGGCAGCCTGGACGCGCCTGAATTGCTCATTACGGTGGACTGCCAATGGGGCGAAGCCAACGTGCAGCGCTTTCCCGGCAAGCACCTTGCCGTGATCGACCACCATATTCCCTCCGCTCAAAGCCTGCCCGCGCTGCGGGAAATACGGGATCAGTACGGGGCCTGCGCCACCCTCGTGTGGGATATGCTGAATGACGAAGGCTTCAGCGTGCTGGAAAACCAGGCGCTTTCCACGGCGCTGTACTACGGGCTGTACATGGACACTGGAAAAATGCAGGAGCTGCGCCATCCCAAGGACCGGGACCTGCGGGACACCCTGGAATTCCGCGCCAACAAAAGCCAGCTGGCCCGGTTCATCAACTGCAATTTGAGCCTGGAGGAGCTGAGCATCGTGGGCGACGCCATGGTGGGCATCGACAGCCAGGCCTCGCGCCGGTACGCCGCGGCCTTGGCCAAGCCCTGCGATCCCAACATTCTGGGCATCATCAGCGACGCGGTGATCGAAGTGGACACCATCAATGTGTGCGTGGTCTGCTGCATGGTGGAGGGCGGGTTCAAGCTGTCCGTGCGCAGCTGTGAACGGGAGACCCGCGCGGACGAATTGGCCGCCTTCATCGCCCAGGGCCTGGGCTCCGGCGGCGGACACGCGCGAAAGGCCGGCGCGTTTCTGGCTATGAGCCACCTGGAAGAAGCCTGCCGGACAAAATACAGCGATTTTGCCCCGGAAAAAATGAGCGCCTTCGCCTTCCGGCTGGTTCGGGAGCGGTTGGACGAATATTTTACGGATCAGGTCCTTATCCGCTCCGGCGCGGATGTGACAATCGATTTGACGCAGGAACCCCTGTATGAAAAAAAGCGGCTGCCCATGGGATATGTGAAGGGCACCCGGCTTTTCCCCGCGGGCACGCCGGTGGTCGCCCGGATGCTGGAGGGAGATATTCAGCTGACCATTCAGGAGGATACCTATTTTATCATCGGCGTGGAGGGCGAAGTGTATAAGAACGACGAAGCCTACCTTTTCGCCCACAACACGGTCACGGCGGAGCCTTACACCGTCACCGGCGCTTACGCCCCCACCCTCCGCTCCGCCATTCGCGGCGACGCGCCTACCCAGGAGGACATGATGCCCAAATCCCTGGCCGATTACGCCTGCCAGTGCATCCCCAAGGAGGGCTCCAGAGTGCACGCCAGGGCGTTGGAAAAACGCACCAAGGTGTTCGTGCCCTGGAGCGACAGCTACATGCTGGGCCTGCCCGGCGATTATCTCGCCGCCCGCCAGGAAAACCCCTCCGACGTGTACATCATCAAAAAGGATATCATGCAGACGACCTATTTCCCCTGCGGCGGCTGATGCCGGAAGAAGCGAAAGGCCCCCGCTTCCGGGCCGCAAGCCCTGCGCTTTCTTTTAGCGCTTTTTCAAAATAACACTT
>CAMOHY010000187.1 GCA_946615495.1 uncultured Clostridia bacterium | reverse complement strand
ATGATCGTTGAATTCTATAGCCGCTGATCCTGTTCTGACCGTATGATGCAGTCCCCAACGACCGTATCGATGAGGAGGGTTGGACTCAGTGATTGTCGAAATCGAAAAAGCGCACATCGATTGTATCGAAATGGCCGCGAACAATTCCTATGGCAAGTTCGTGATCGAGCCGCTTGAACGCGGCTTTGGCCACACGCTGGGCAATTCGCTTCGCCGGGTGCTCATTAATTCGCTTCCCGGCGCCGCCGTCACCAGCGTTAGTATTGATGGCGTTCAGCATGAATTTTCCACCGTTCCGGGCGTGAAGGAGGATGTGACGGAGCTCATCCTCAATTTGAAGGAGCTTGCCCTGAAGCTGTACACAGATCAGGTCAAGATGCTGGAAATCAACGCTCAAGGCCCCTGTGAATTGACAGCGGCGGACATCCGGGTGGATGATGAAGTGGAAATCGTGAATCCCGATCTGCATATTGCCACCTTGGGCGAAGGCGCGAAGCTGCATATGTGGCTCAGCCTGGACCGTGGCCGGGGCTATGTTTCTTCCGATAAGAACAAAACGGCCCAAATGCCTATCGGCGTGATTCCCATCGATTCTATTTATACCCCCATCCGCAAGGTCAATTACGTGGTAGAGGATACCCGTGTGGGCCAGATCACGGACTATGATAAGCTGACGCTGGAAGTGTGGACGGATGGCTCCGTGGCTCCCGATGAAGCCATTGCCATGTCCGCCCGCATCCTTACCGAACAGCTCTCCCTCTTCGTTGGCCTGACCGATCAGACGATGCCCATCAGCACCTCTGAACCGGAGGACGACAAGATGGAGAAAGTGATGGAGATGACCATCGAAGATTTGGACCTCTCCGTCCGTGCCTACAATTGCTTGAAGCGCGCCGGAATCAACACCGTGGCCGAGCTGGTTCAGCGGAACCAGGAGGACATGATGAAGGTGCGCAACCTGGGCAAGAAGAGTTTGGAAGAAGTCGAGCAGAAGCTGCAGGCGCTGGGCCTGGGTCTGCGCCCGACCGAAGAGTGATAGGAGGAAATTCCCATGGCAACAGAGCGCAAGCTGGGCCGTACCGCGAGCCAGCGCAAGGCGATGCTGCGGAACCTGACCACCAATCTTCTGTGGTACGGCCGCATCGAAACCACCGAGGCCAAGGCCAAGGAAGTGCGCAGCATCGTGGATAAAATGATCACCCTCGCCATCCGCGAGTATGATCAGACCGTTGAAGTCGAAAAAGAATTCTACAACGACAAGAAGCAGATCGTGAAGCAGACCTTCACCAACGACCTGCCTTCCAAGCTGCATGCCCGCCGCCTGATGATGGCTTACCTGTATGATATTAAGGAAAACAAGAAGGACGACGAGAGCAAGAAGGACTATAAGGAACGCACCAAGGACAACAAGCATCCCGTGGTGGAAAAGCTGTTCCGTGAATATGGCCCCAAGTACCGCGCCCGCAACCAGGAAAAGAACTGCGCCGGCGGCTACACCCGCATTTATAAGCTGGGCCCCCGTCGCGGCGACGCGGCCGAAATGGTCATTATCGAATTGGTGTAAGTCCAATACAAAAAAGCAGGCTGTGGAAACGCGGCCTGCTTTTTTCGTAAGGCTTTCGCCGGGCGGAAGGGAGGAAAGCATGAACCTAAAGGCCTATGACGGCAAAACGGTGCGCCTGACTATGGAAGACGGGAACGTATTCGAGGGCGAATGCGAACACTGCTCCTCCGAATATGCGGAGATCGAGACGGGCCGGGAGGAAGCGGCGCTGCAAATCGACAACTGGTTTTTCTTTGAAAGCGATATTCTCAAGATCGAAGAAATAGAGAAAAACGGGGAGAAAATATGGATGAACAGGACGCAGCATCGGATGCGCCTGAATCCCAAGCCCTATAAAATGATCGAGGACGGACAAAAGACCATTGAGCTGCGGCTGTACGACGAGAAGCGGCGGCGCCTCCGGCCGGGAGACATCATCCGCTTTGAAAACACCCAGGACGAAACCGAGGTGCTGCGGGCGGAGGTGAAAAAGCTGCACGTTTTTCCCTCTTTTGCGGAATTGTACGCGGCGCTGCCCCTGCTGCAATGCGGGTACACGGCGGAAAACGCCGCCGCCGCGTCCCCAAAGGATATGGAGGCGTATTATTCCCCGGAAGAACAAAAGCTTTACGGCGCGGTGGGCATCGAAATCGCCCTCCTGTGAGCTGCGATAAGGAAAGGATGAAGCATCATGGAAGTACAGGAACGTTTTTTGCGCTATGTGGCGCTGGATACCACCAGCGATGAAAGCTGCCCGGATTGCCCTTCCAGCGCCCGGCAATGGGAATTGGCCAGGCTGCTTCGGGATGAAATGCTGCAATTGGGCCTGAGCGACGTGCGGCTGGATGAGCATTGCTATGTGTACGGCTGCATTCCCGCCAACGCGGAGGGCGCGCCGTCCATCGGCCTCATCGCCCATATGGACACGGTGGACGCTGTGCCCGGCGCCCCCATCCATCCCCGGCTGCTGCATTATGAAGGCGGCGACGTGGTGCTGAACGCGGAAAAGGATATTGTGATGAAGGCGGCGGATTTTCCGTCTCTGGACCGTCACGCAGGAAAGGACCTGATCGTCACCGACGGCGAAACGCTGCTGGGCGCGGACGATAAGGCGGGCGTGGCGGAAATTATGACGCTGTGCGAATACGTGCTGGCCCACCCCGAAATGAAGCATGGAAAAATCTGCGTGGGCTTTACGCCGGACGAGGAAATCGGCCGTGGCGCGGACCTGTTTGACGTAAAGGGCTTTGGGGCGGACTTTGCCTACACCGTGGACGGCGGGGCCGCGGATGAGATCGAATACGAAAACTTCAACGCCGCGTCGGCCCGGCTGCTGGTGCACGGCTTTTCCATTCATCCCGGCAGCGCAAAAAACAAAATGCGCAACGCCATCCGCCTGGGGCTGGAATTTAACGCCATGCTGCCCGCCCATGAAATTCCCGAATGCACGGAGGGGTATGAGGGCTTCTATCACCTGAATTTCATCCGGGGTGAGGAGCAGGAAGCCGAGCTGCGCTACATCGTGCGGGACCATGACCGGGCCAAATTCGAGCGGAAAAAGCAGCGGATGGAGAAGATAGCGGATTATCTAAACGAAAAGTATGGGGAAAACACCTTTGAGCTCACCCTGCGGGACAGCTATTACAACATGAAGGAAAAGGTGCAGGAACGCCCGGAGGTGATCGACCGGGCGCTGAACGCCCTGCGCGCCTGCGGCCTTTCCCCCGCCTGCGTGCCCATCCGGGGCGGCACCGACGGCGCCCGGCTGTCCTTCATGGGCCTGGTATGCCCTAATCTGGGCACCGGCGGCTATAACGGCCACGGCATTTTTGAATACGCCTGCGTGCAGGAAATGCAGAGCATGGTGGAAGTGCTGAAAAAAATTGTGGAAGCGGTGTGAGCCTTTCCTCACACCCTTCCGAAAAAATAGACAGAACAGGGAGAACCCTGAAACGGATGATATCCCCTTTCGCTTTTCCCGGAAGGGGGGGCTGGGGGGAAGCTGCTCTTTGGCGTCAAAGAGCAGTTTCCCCCCAATAATATGATTAACCGTTGCCGCCAAGCTCCAGCTCGGCCAGGATCACTTCGCCGTCCTCGGTCAGGTAGACGTAGGCCTTGCTGTTCCAGTAATCGTAGGTATCGTCCCAAGTGAAGAAGGCGACGCACCAGAGCGGCTCGTCCGACTGGTACTGGGCCGCCACCCAGGGATAGGTGGACAGATCCGCGTTGCATTTCAGATCGTCGATCCACGCCGCGCCCACTTCGCCGTCAGCCGCTTCGTGCAGCGCTTTCCAGGCGATCTTCGTCACTTCCTCCCGGCTCAGTTTCCCCTCCTGGGGGAAGATGAGGAACATGGGCTTGTCCTCCTGCCAGGCATCCTGATTATAGGACGAAAGCACACTTAGCATGACCTGGCAATCGTAGGGCATAAAGATTTCGTCGGTATACTGAAAATACCATTCGCTCTCTTTTTCACCGATGTTTTCAGCCGTAACATGCCATTCGTTCATCACCTGCTCCAGCTTGTCCCAGAAGGACGGCGGCAGCTTTTCGTTTCCCCACATCCAGGGCTTGCCGTTCTCCAGCGGCGCGGGGGTGGCGATGGGCTGGAACAGATCGTTCTCCACGGACCTTATGCCGGGCACGTCGGGGCTTTCCAGCTCGTAAGCCTGGCCGGACCGGCTTTCGATCCACACCGTGCCCGCCTTGACGCCGTCCAGCCTGTACAGGTTCACTTCCCACACGTTAAAGTCCAGCGTGCGGCGGAACCAGTAGGAAAACGCGCCTTTCAGGGTGCTCACGTCCAGGCCGGGCAAATCCTCCGCGTATACCTGCTTAAAGGCCGCTTTGGCGATGGTCAGAGCCTCCTCCTGGGAAATGTCGCCCTCGGAGGGCAGGCCGGGCATCTTTTCCTGGGTGAAGTCCGTTTCGTCGTTGGATTCATGCGCCAGGATTTCGATGGCCTGGGCTTCCAGGGGCCAGAAATGGGTGTCGTAGCCGTATTGGTTCAGCCACCCCAGGTACAGCGTATCCTCCGTTTCCTCGCTGTAGCCCACGGCATTCAGCCGGTCCCAGTACCAGGAAGGCGCGATGGCCGTATCGCCCCAGAAGGCGGGCAGACGCCAGCCGGGCACGTCGCCCGCCGCGGGACGGCTGTACAGGGTTTCCCCGGTGGGCTTGTTTTCCTGCCAGTATTCCTCACTCACGTACACCCGCCAGGGGGTGTAGCTGTCGGCCTTCGCGGTGTCGACCAAGAGCGCTTCGCCGGTTTTCGCGTCCAATTGGGCATACACGAAGCCGCCGGCGCGCAGCCCCAGCGTCACCTTCCAGACGGGCTTTCCTTCCGGGTTTTCCATGCATACCGCCACCTGGGAATTGCCGTACAGGGTTTCGTAGTCCAGCTTCCCGCAGGCCGCTTTGGCCCCTTCGATGGCCTCCTCCCTGGAAAGCATGGTATCGTCCGGCGTAAGGTAAACCATATCCAGAATGGGGGTTTCGCTGCCCAGGAAGCCCGCGGGCCCCGCCAGCGTCTGGCGGTGCAGCATGGCCTGCTGGTATTCCAGCATAATTTCGCTGGTCCAGTTCACGCACCCGTAATGATCGCCGTACACGCGGACGAACCGGTCCCGCATGTTTTGGCCGTGGGCTTCGTAATCGGTGCCCCAAATGCCGTCGACCCGGTATTCTTTTTTGATGGTCCCGGCGCTGTCCAGCG
>CAMOHY010000186.1 GCA_946615495.1 uncultured Clostridia bacterium | reverse complement strand
GCTTCATTTTCAGCAAATATTGCAGGCTGTGCAATTGCTTTTGCCCGCCGCAGTACAGATGGGTATCAAACCAGCTGTTCCAGCTGCCCACGGCCACGAACAGGGCCACCGTGGCCAGCACCGGCATGCACAGCGGGAAAATGATCTGCCAGTACACGCGGATATCGCCCGCCCCGTCGATGCGGGCGGATTCCACCAGGGCGTCCGGCAGCCCCGCGATGTAGGTGCGGATAACGATCATGTTAAAGCAGGAAAACATGGTGGGCACGATGTACACCCAATAGCTCTTGCTCAGCCCCAGGGTTTTGGAAATAAGCAGGTAATTGGGAATCAGGCCCGCGTTGATGTACATGGTAAGCACCATTACGGTGGTGATGAACTTGCGCAGCACATATTCCCGGCGGGACAGGGCGAAGGCCAGCATGCCCGTCCAGAACAGGTTGAGCAGGGTGATAATCACCGTTTTGGAGGCGGAAATCCACGCCGCCTGGTACACCGCGTTATCCGACAGGATGGATTCATAGCTCTTTAAGCTGAACACCCGCGGCCACAAGCCGATATTCCCCCGCAGGGCGTCGGTGCCGTCGTTGAAGGAATAGGCCACGGTGTTGATGACGGGATAGAGGGTGACGAACATGAGCAGAATCAGGATGCAGGCGTTCACGATGGGAAACACCACGTCCTGACGCTTTCTTCTTCTTTTTACAGCCACACTGGTCACGTTTTAGCCCTCCCCTCTCAAATCAGCGTATCTTCGCCCAGACGCTTGGAAACGAAGTTGGCGCTCACCAGCAGCACAATGGCCACCACGCTCTTGAACATGCCGGCGGCGGTGGCTACGCCGTACTGCTGCTTGGAAATGCCGTATTGCAGCACGAAGATATCGATGGTCTGGGACCAATCCATCACCACGGAGGAGCCCAGCAGGTACTGGATTTCAAACCCGGCCTCCAGCAGATGGCCGATGTTCATGATAAGCAGGATGACGAAGGTGGATTTGATGCCCGGCAGCGTCACATGCAATATGCGCTGGAAGCGGCCCGCGCCGTCGATGGCGGCGGCCTCATAGAGGCTGGGGTCAATGGAGGTCATGGCGGAAATGTAGATGATGGTGTTCCAGCCCACTTCCTTCCACACGTTGATGACGCCCACCAGCCACCAGAAATACTTCCCCTCGCCCAGGAAGAACACCGGCTCCTTTACCAAACGCAGGCTCAGCAGCAAACTGTTCACCGCGCCGTTGCTGGCGAAAATATTCTGGGCCATGCCCACCACGATGACCATGGACAGGAAATGGGGCAGGTAGGTGACGGTTTGCACGGTGCGCTTAAAGCCCTTATTGCGCACCTCGTTGAGCAATATGGCCAGCAGAATGGAGGACACCGTGCCGAACACCAGGTTGATGACGCTCATGGCCAGGGTGTTGCGGATGCTGTTCAAAAAGTCCGCCCGGCTGAACAGCCATTCAAAGTTTTTCCAGCCCACGAATTTGCTGCCCATCATGCCCAGCTTGGGCTTATAATCCTGGAATGCCGTTACCCAGCCCCACATGGGCCCGTAATTGAACAGGAGCACATACAGCAGCATGGGCACCGACATAAGCATGAGCTGCCATTGGCCGCACAGGGTGCGGAAAAATCCTTTTTTGCGCACGCTCCGCGGCGCTTTTGCCGTATTCCGCGCAATGCTGGTCATGAAATCCCTCCTCCGGTGTTTGAAAAACCAAGGGGAGAGAATGCTCTCTCCCCTTGGCCCTTGGAGCGATGATTATTCGCCCAGTACTTTAGCCGCTTCAGCCAGCACGGCCTGCTGCATGTAGTCGCCGAAGGCGGTGGCGGAGGGGGTGATTTCGGCCACGAAAGCATCCCACTTGGCATCGAATTCAGCGGGCTCGCACATGATGAGTTCGGGCAGGCGCTTATCCTGAATATTCAGGAAGTCCTGATGCTCCACATCCACGGGGGTGTAGTCAATCTGCCAGGCTTCGCCGTAGGGAGCCAGCTCGATGGGCGGGTTCACGAAATCGGCGAACTTGCTGTAGCCGTAAGCGCCCAGGAATTCCTTGTCGTAATCGTTCATCAGGCCCAGCACGATTTCAGGCTGGTTGGCGGGGTCCCAAGCGTTGCCGGCGAATTCGCCGTCCAGAATCCAGCCCTGCTTCTTGGGGCTGCTTTCAAAGAACGCCATGGCGCGGTTCTTAAGCTTCCAGGTGTTGTCGTTACGCTGGGCGTACTGTTCTTCGGTCATCATCAGGCGGCCGTTTTCCACGTAGTAGTCTTCGCCCTCAATGCCCCAGTTGAAGATGAGCTGCCATTCATCGGACAGCATTTCTTCCCACATGGCCACGATGCGTTCCGGGCACTTGCAGTTGACGGAAATGCCGAAGCCGCGGCGCACATTGGGCACGGTGCCGTTCACATAGTGCTCTTCAATGGTTTGACCGTCCACATACTCAGGATCGTACACCAGGCCCAGGGCCACGAAGGTGTTCTTATCCATCTTGGCGTCCTTGAGGGCGGCGGTGGCGTTGCCAAAGTCCCAGGTCTGGTCAAACATGCCAAGCACGGTGCCGCTGGACAGCTGGGCGATGTACTGGTCGTAGTTCATTACGAAGGTGTCCTTGCTGATGAGGCCCTTGTGGAATTCTTCATTCAGCTTCTTGTAGTAGGCCTTGGCATAGGGCTTGTCGATGAAGGTTTCGGTCTTGAATTTTTCGGAGGGATCATTGCCGGTGACGGCGTAGTTCTGATCGGTCACGCAGATATACACTTCACCGTCGTTGGGGCGGCCCATCAGATGCTGCACGGGGTTGATGAGGCAGAAGTGGCGCCAGTCTTCGCACAGGATGTCGAAGCCAACGTAGGGCGCGCCGTTTTCATCGGTGGGGTTGGCGGCCAGGAATTTTTCCAGCAGGTCGAAATATTCGTTCAGGGTGTGAATCTGGGGATAGCCCGCCCAGGCCAGCACCTGCTTCTGCACGAAGAAGGCGGGGCCGTTCACTTCGTTCACGATCTGGTCGCCGTCGTTGAGGCCGTAGTTAGGAACGATGTAGAGCACATCGTTGCCCGCTTCGTCCTTTTCGATCAGGCGGGCCTTCTGGGGCTCAATGTGGGCCCAGAGGCGGGGGGTCTTTTCGGGGCTGATGTAGTCCAGCAGGTTGATGAGCGCGCCGTTGGAGATAATCAAATCGGCGCTGTTGCCGCCGTCAAACAGATCGGGGTAATCTTCGCCCGCGATCTTCAGGCCCAGCGTTTCATCCAGGTCGCCGGCCAGGAATTCAAATTCAAATTTGACGCCGAATTTTTCTTCGATCAGCTTGTAGATCTTGTTGTCATCCGCGGGCTGATCGCCGGGGTCGCCGCGGAACACGGTGAGGGTGATGGGCTCCAGGCCTTCATCCGCCAGGGCGGCGGGAAGCATGGAAAGCAGCAGGACCATTGCCATCAGGGCCGACAGGAACTTCTTCATGTTTTCCTTCCTCCTTCAATTTGGTAAGACGGGGTTCATCGCATAGGCTTTCGCCCGATACGTTTATTATTGAAGCATTCGCCCATTTCAGCAATGGAAATTCAGGTATTTCCTTCTCATCCGTTGCGGAAAAACCTTTCAATTCTTGCGCAGCAAAAAAGCCGCTCCTCCGGCGGCGAGATAGCAAATATCAAGCAATTTCAACGTCACGGCTAAAAAGCGGGGGCCGAAATATCGCCCCTGCAAAATGTATAATCTGGCATGTTTTTTCTCAAATAGTTCATGAATGCTTCTGCGCAGGTTTTGATAAACATTTCAAATAATGCGATGGAAAATGATAAAATATTGATCTAATTTCGCGGCACATTTTGGGCAGCCCTCTCATCTTTCATCCATTGCCGCGCCTTCGGGGCGTCCTCCAGGGCGGGGCCGGATGGGCGGGCGTTTCCCTAAACGCGGGGGACCGCCTTTTTTATCGCTTTTCTTTCCCGCCCCGGCGTGATACAATGGAAGCGCAGAAAATGGAGGGAGGCGGAGAAGGGTGCCCTTTGAGATCGTTCGGAACGACATTACCAAAATGCGCGCAGACGCCATCGTGAACGCCGCCAACAACAGCCTGCTGGGCGGCGGCGGGGTGGACGGGGCCATTCACCGGGCCGCGGGGCCCCAGCTGCTGGCGGAATGCCGCGGCCTGGGCGGCTGCGAAACAGGGAACGCCAAAATCACCGGGGCCTATCGCCTGCCCTGCCGGTTTGTAATCCACACGGTGGGGCCCGTTTGGCAGGGCGGAGGGCAAAACGAAGCGGCCCTGCTGTACAGCTGCTACCGCCGTTCCATGGAGCTGGCCTGCGAAAACGGCTGCGAATCCATCGCCTTTCCGCTCATCTCCGCCGGGGCCTACGGCTATCCCAAGGCGGAAGCGCTGGCAGTCGCCACCAGCGCCATCCGGGATTTTTTGCTGGACCATGAGCTGTGGGTCTATTTGGTGGTGTATGACCGGGCTTCCTTTGTCCTCAGCAGCCGGCTGATGGCCAATATTCAGGCCTTCATCGACGACGGGGCCATTCCGCCGGACTTTGAAGAAACCCAGAAAATGCGCGTCCTGCGCGCTGAAGCGCTGCACGGCATGGCTCCCCCGGCGGCGGCGCAGCAGTCCGCCGCGAAGAAGAAAAAGCGCCTTCTTCATCCCGGCGCCGCCCTGACAAACGCCTGGAAAACGATAGAAGAAGCGGAGCCTGCGCCGGGGCTGGAGGCGTATTTGACGCAGATGGACGAAAGCTTCCGGGACATGCTGCTGCGGAAAATCGACGAACAGGGCATCACCGACGCGGCCTGCTATAAACGGGCCAACATTGACCGGAAGCTTTTCAACAAAATCAAAAATCAAAAGGATTACCGGCCCGGAAAGCCCACCGTGCTGGCCTTTGCGGTGGCGCTGAGGCTGCCGCTGGAGGAAACGCGGGAAATGCTTATGAAGGCGGGCTATTCCCTTTCCCACAGCAGCCGGTTTGACCTGATCGTGGAATATTTCATCCGTCAGGGCGTTTATGATATCTTTGAAATCAACCAGGCTCTGTTCGCCTTTGACCAAGGGCTGCTTGGCACGGCCGCCCAAATGTGAAAAAAATGAAGGGGCTGCCTCACAAACAAAAAAGCGCACAAAAAACATGACGGGAAGCTGTAGGGGCGGATATCATCCGCCCGGCCAGACGCTCCCGTCATGCTGCGGAAAAGTCAGTTGATTCAACGTGTTTCATGCGGGCGGATGATATCCGCCCCTACAGAATGCGTGGGTCAACCATTGCTGCGTTTG
>CAMOHY010000185.1 GCA_946615495.1 uncultured Clostridia bacterium | reverse complement strand
TTAAAAGCTTTTACATTTTTTCTTCCTCCAGCCGGCGGATTTTGCGCCGGAGCAGCGCCCCCTGGAGGACGAACAGCAGCAGCATCACGCCGCAGCCGCCGCCAAGGCCATAGAGCAGCAGGGGCGGCTTTTCTTCTGCCTTTTTCTGGCTTTCCGCTGCGCTGGATACGGCCGCGGGCGCTTCGGCGGTCAAATGGACGGGAAGGGAAAGGGAGGTCCGGTTTCCGTCGTTGTCGGCGGCCTCCACGGACAGAACGCCTTCATATTCGCCCCGCGCCTCTTTGGGCACCAGCACGCTCAACTGGCCCTGCTTGGTTTCGCCCGGCCCGATGCTGCCCACCAGCACGGCCTGCCGGTCCGTAATGCCGGGCAGGGACAGGGAGCAGATTACGTTCATCAGGTCCGCCTTGCCAAGGTTCATAAGAGGCAAGGTCATCGTTACGCTGTCTCCGGCCACGGCGCTGTCCGCCATGCGCAATCCGCCGTGCTCCAGGCGCATTTCCTGGGTGATATGCAGGGTGTAGGCCTCCGTCTGGGTGACGGGCTGGTCCAGGGCGGTAAAGGAAAAGGTGAAGGCGACCACGTGGGGCGTCACCGCCGCCGTGCCCAGCACCGTGACCGGGAACACGATTTCCCTTTCCTCTCCCGGCTCCAGATCGCCCAGGCGCAGCAGGCTTTCAAATTGGGGCAGAATATGGCCCGACGGCTCCGAAAAGGACCATTGGAGGTTTTCCAGCTTGGCCGCCCGGCAGGGGTTTTTAATCCGGGCGGAAATTTGCCCGTCCTCCCCTACTTTCAGTTCGGCCTGCACCCGGTCCATTTTCAGGGCCAGTTCTTCTTTGCTGGGCCTGCCGTCCCGGATGCGCAGGGTAAGGGGAATATCCTGGAGGAGCGCTTTGCCCGCGCCGTCCTCCCCCCGCAGGCGGATCAAACAGGCGTAATCGCCGTTTTGCCGGTCCGGCAGCAGGTCCAGGGAAAAGCGGGCCACCCACAGCCCGTTTTCCCCCTTGTTCACCTTCACCGCGCGCACGGCGGAGGATTTTAAAAGCGAAAGGGAATCGTCCTTTAAGCGAAATTCCGCCTGGATGCTGCCCTGGGCCCGGTTGGAGGCCAGGGGCAGGATGAGCGACAGCGTGTTTGCGGACACGAGGGGTTCGTATCCCTGCCGCCAGGACCGGCCCATGCCGGTAATGACCGCGTTTTCACTGATCCAGAAGGGCTCCTCCTCTCCCCAGGCGGGAAAGGAGAGCGCAAGGAACACAGCGGCCAGCAGCGCCGCGAGCTTGCAATAAATACGCATGCGATATAACCTCTTTTCACGAATAGAGAAAGGAACAGGTCCGCGTTACAGCTCTCGGATGTTTTGGACCACGCTCTTGCTTAGCACCTGCCGCAGCCGCGCCTTCACCCCCAGCATGCAGCACAGGGCGCACAGGCAGGCGAGAAAAGCGATCAGCGGCACGGTGACGGCCATGTGGCGGGAGATATAGAAGGCGCTGTTTTTTGAAGCGCTCATGAGCAGGTACAGCGTCAGCGCCAGCCCCAGCCCCACGGCGGTGGTCAGAAGCAGCGGCAGTCGATAGCAGCCCATCAGGGCTTTTTCGTCCGCCCCCACCGCCCGCAGGGTGCCGATCATGCGCTGGTCGGCCCGGATGCGCCGCCCGGCGCCGCTTACCTGCATGGATACGGACACCGCGAAGAAGAGCACGACCACGCCCAGGAATACCAGTTCGATCTGCCGCGACCTGCGGGCATTCTCCCGCGCATTTTCCATACGGTTCATTACTTCCATTCCCGCCCGCGCGGCGATGGTTTCCAAGCGGCGCTGAAGGGCCTCCTCCGTTTCCCGGTCCACCTCGCCGGTCAGGGTAATATCGACGTAGGTGGGCATGGCAGGCGCAAAGCCCAGGGCCCGCAGGCCTTTTTCCGTGGTGACCAGACATAAATAATTGTTGCTCCAGGACGAGCCGCGGTCCAGCACCGCGCCCACCGTCACGGCGGCAGAATCGGCGCGCAAACTGCGGTAAGACTGCTTTAGTTCTTCCATTTCCGCCGGCGTAAATGGCGCCGCGCTTCTGTCCCAGATCTCGTGATCCTTTTCCGTCAATGCCTGGAGCAAGGAAAGCTCCATCCCGGCCCGGAAGTAATCGTTGACGGCCATACCTTTCAGAACGGCTTCGGGATGATCCCGCCCAAAATCCGCCCCGGCGATGTTGCCCACGGTTTCGCCGCGTTCCTTGGTTTCCCAGTAGCCCTGGTCCGGGGCCAGGACCAGCACCTCCTGCCCCGCGTCCAGGGCGGCTTGATTGATTTTGCCTTCCTTCAAGCCCTTTTGAAATTCGGGGTCGTTCACATCCCTCACTTCGATGGTCAGGGGAAGCAGCTTGCCCGGCACGCCGTAGCCCTGCTGGGCCGCCTGCATTTCCTGAAAGGCTTTGGCGTTCCATTGCAGGTATTCTTCCTCCAAGCCCGTAACCCGGTCCGGGGTGTCCTCCAGAAGATAGGCCAGGGAGTTTGTATAGATAAAGGGTTCTACCACATTGTAAAACGCGTAATTGTGAAGCACGGTTCCGTCCGGGTAGGCGTAGCCCTCACGCTCCTCCGTATAGTAATCCCGCAGGTACTGGGGAACGGCGCTTTCCCGCAGTTCCAGCAGAATTTCCGCCGAGGTGGTCATCGACACGGAAGCGACATTGGGGATGGCGCGGATTTGCTGAATATCCTGCTCCGTCAGCACGTTTTCTTGAGCTGCCTGATTGGCGAAATGCAGGTCGAAGCCGGAGGTATAGTAATGCGCGTTGACGGGCCGGATAAAAAAGTCATAATCGGGTTCATAGCTGGATTTGTACAGCAGCGCTTCGGACAGGATGGCGGTGCACAGCAGCGTCAGCGCCACCATCAGCGAAGCGCCCGCCTGGCGCAGGGGATGCAGCCGGGCTTGGCGGCTGGCAATGAGCCGGGTGGCCCGGAACTGCTTTTTGCTCTTGAATTTCTTAGCTTTGCGCAGCATGCCCGTATCCCGGAGTACGCCCATGGGCGCTTGGCTGGCGGCTCTTCTCAGGGGCAGCCGGGAGGAGAGGAACACGCACAGGGCGCTTAAGCCCACCACGGGCAGCAGCAAATAGCCGTTTAGACGGAACAGGATTGTCCCCTCCGCGAACAGCGAAATGACCCACACCGTCGCAATGCCCAGGCCCATGCCCAGGGGCAGGGAAACGAGGCACAGCAGCCACCCCTCCCGGCCGTACAGCCGCCGGATATGCCGCCGGGTGGCCCCCACGGCCCGCAGCATGCCAATATCCTCCGTTTTCTGGGCCAGCATGCTTTCCATGGCGCTGGAGATGGCCACCCCGCAGCTGAGCAGCAGCGCGCAGCCCAGCAGCAGCCAAATTTCGGCTTGGGAGGCGTATTCGTTAATATCCTCCACCGTCGGGTCATTCCAGGTAGCCTCGCCCTTGGAACGGCTGATAGCGATAAATGTGTAGCCCCATTCGTCGTAAGCCTTGGAATGGGTGAACCGGGCATAGGAGGCAAACGGCGCGTAGGTGACTGCCCGGTGAATGGCGGCGTCCCCCGTCTGAAAGGGCGCGTCCCCCGGATACAGGAGGGCATTGGGCCATTCGGGCGTGCCGTGGCTGGAATACATGGAGCCGTAGCTTTCCATGTAGGGGGATTGGTCGGCGAGTATGCCCACCAGGGTATAGGTCCTTTCCTCCGGCAGCCCTGCCAGGGGCTGCATGGTCCAGGTGACGCTGTCGCCCACCTGAATATCCTGGCGCAGCTGGGCCAGGGCGCCGCTTTCCAGGGCGATTTCGCCGGGATTCTCCGGCAGCCGCCCCTCCAGACACTTTCTCGGCAGCAACTTCATCGCTTCTTCGTCATAGAAGCCCACATACTGACCCGTTTTATCAATTTGAGCGGTGACGAACACCTTGCCGGCGCGGGAAAAAAAGCCGCTTTCCCGGATGGTTTCATCCGTTACCTCCGCGCAGTTCAGGATCAGGGCGTCGATATAGCCCACTTTGTCAATAATTTTCTGCTCGTTGGCCTTGATGGAGCCGTAGGCCCCCAGCACCGAGGCGGAGCACAGGTAAACCGCCAGGAAAATGCCCACGGCCAGGCTGAAATAGGCTTTTTTGTTGGCCCGCAGGGACGCCGCGGCCACTTGGTTCATGGTCAGCCGTTTCATGGGTGCATCCCTCCGCTCCAGCTGTCGTCGGCCACGCGCCCGTCCTCCAGGCGAATGATGCGCTCGGACGCTTCCGCCACGCCCAGATCGTGAGTGACCAGGATCAGCGTAATGCCCAGCTCCTTGCCCACGGTGCGGATCATGGTCAGCACCTCGTCGCCCGTTCTGGCGTCCAGGTTGCCGGTGGGCTCATCGGCAAAGAGGATGCTGGGCTTATTGGCCAGGGCGCGGGCAATGCACACCCGCTGCTGCTGGCCGCCGCTCAAAGCGCCCGGCAGGTGGGAAAGGCGGGGGCGGATATCCAGAATGTCGATGAGCCGGTTCAGGTACGCTTCATCGGGCCTGCGGCCATCCAGCATAACGGGGAGCAGAATGTTTTCCTGGGCCGTCAGCTCCCGCACCAGATTGTAGCTTTGAAACACAAAGCCGAACCGGCGGCGGCGCAGCACGGAAAGCTGGTTGTCGTTATATTTTTCCAGCTCGTTTTCCAGGTAAGTCACCTTGCCGGAGGTGGGCCGGTCCAGGCCGGACAGCACGTGGAGCAGGGTGGATTTTCCGCTGCCGCTTTTGCCCACGATGGCCGTGAAGGAATACTGCTCAAAGCCCAAGGTCACATCGTCCAGGGCGCAAACCGGTTCGCCGCCGCCGTGGTAGGTCTTTTTCAGGTGTTCACAGGTTAAAATATCCATGAGTGATTCCCTCCTTCGCGGCTATCATAGCAAGCGAACCTTACTTTTGGGTGACGTTTACCTTACGATTTCGTAAGGTTGCGCATCGGCAGAGCCAATGCTTCCGTGAAAAGCGGAAAATCAGCTTTTATGCCGGATTCCTCTTCATCATACAGGAAGGGACCGGCGATTGCAAGAATTAGAAAGTTTTCTTTCGTTGAATGATTGAAAACGCTTGCTTTTTTGCACGGTCCTGTGATATACTGATTTTACCATAAAGAAGAATGATATTTTTATTTTTTATTATAAATTATTGGAATGGAAGTGAAGCGGATGCTGGACGCAAGGATGGAAAGCCTGTTGATGATCTGTGACAAAAACAGCTTTACCAAGGCGGCGGAGGCCCTGTCCCTCACCCAGCCGGCCATCAGCCA
>CAMOHY010000184.1 GCA_946615495.1 uncultured Clostridia bacterium | reverse complement strand
GCCGCAGCACGAAGCTTTCGCCTTCCACCTCCATGGCGGGGAACATGTTGTCCTTATAGTGCTCCCAATGGCCGCTGGTGCGGTACAGATCCACCGTGCCCACGCAGGGAGTCAGCACATGCTGATAGCCCAGCATGCGTTCCTTGTCGCGGATATAGTTTTCCAATTCCTGCCAGATGAGATAGCCCTTGGGCAGGAACATGGGCAGCCCCTTGCCCACCAGGTCGTCGGTCATGAACAGCATCATGTCCTTGCCGATGCGGCGGTGGTCGCGGGCCTTGGCCTCCTCCACCTGCTTTTCGTATTCCTTCAATTCGTCCTGATTGCGGAAGGCGACGCCGTTCAAGCGGGTGAGCATCTTATTTTTCTGGTCGTTCTTCCAGTAAGCGCCGCTGAGGGCGGTGAGCTTGAAGGCCTTCAGGGCCTTGGTGTAGGTCAGGTGGGGGCCGACGCACATATCGATGTAATCGCCCTGCTGGTAGAAGGTGATGGTGGCGTCCTCAGGCAGGTCGGCAATGTGCTCCACCTTGTATTTTTCTCCCCGGTCCTGCATCAGCTTCACAGCCTCGTCGCGGGGGAGAGGATACACCTTGAACGCCAGGTTTTCCTTCACGATTTTCTGCATTTCCTTTTCGATGGCGGGCAGGTCCTCGTCGCTGAGCTTCACATCGCCCAGGTCGATATCGTAATGGAAGCCCTTTTCGGTGGCGGGGCCGTAGGCAAAGTGGGCGTCCGGGTACAGCCGCTTCACGGCCTGGGCCATGATGTGGGCCGCGCTGTGGCGCAGCACTTCCAGTTCCATTTCTTCGGGGCACTCGGCCACGTGGCCGTCGTTGTAAATGATCTTCATGGGTTCATCCTCCTCAGTTTGTTCGCATACCCCGCCAAGGGCGGCGTATGCTCTCTCCACGGCCGATTGTTTCGTCGTACCGCGTCGCAAACCCGCGAGGGGTTTGCTCCTGTTCGCATACCCCGCCAAGGGCGGCGTATGCTTCCTGCGTAATGGGAGGGCATATGAAAACGCCCGTCCCGTCATGTGAAATGAAGGGACGAGCGCAAAATTCTTCTTTTTCGCCCGCGGTTCCACCCTTGTTGCCTGCTTTACAGGTTCCGGCGCCTTCGGCCATTCCCCCAAGCAGACCCCTTGATGCCGCGCGGTAACGGGCGCGAGCCGCCGCCGGTCGGGAGGTGGTATTTCCCTGCCGCGCCTGCGCGCTTTCACCAGCCGCGCGCTCTCTGAAGGCTTGAAACAAGGAAACGTGTTCTCCGTCATTCCAGGGATGGGGCTATTATACCCCCGGCAGGCGGCGCATGTCAAGGGGAAAAGCTATTTTCACCAGGGCTATCGCTTATTGCGGTATTATGAAAAACCCATTACGCAATTACACGCTTTTGTGTTGTTATCGCAATAAGAATGCCATAGGAAAACTGTTTCCCCTTATCCCTTATACGCCTTTCTCGGAAAGGGGTCTGGGGGAAACCGCTCCTTGGAGCCCCAAGAGCGGTTTCCCCCAGCAAACATTTTTCGTAAGCGATTGCCCTGCTATTTTCACCGGCCCGTCAGGTCAAATCCGCTTCCAGGCGCACGCAGCGGCCCACGAAGGTGAGCTCGTTGAAGTTTTTAATTTCGCTTTCAAAGGCTTCATCGTATTTTTGCAGCATGGCCTGGTAATCGTTTACCCGCTTGACCTTGCGCAGCACCCGGCCCTGGGGCGTTTGCAGCAGCATGATAGCCCCGTCCACCGCGGCCTGGGCGGGCACCACCAGCAGCAGGTCGCCCCGCTGCACGCGAAAGCCCCGCAGGGCGTTGTCAGGCGCCATAAAGTAATATACCTTGTCCGGGGATGCGCCTTCGATTTTGCCGTTGGTGATGGGCAGCAGCCGGTGGCCCACCTCCTTCATGACGGCGTTGTATACCGGCACGTGCTTGAGCACGCCGCTGAGCGCGTCCAGCCAAATGGAGCCGGCCACGCCGGGGTCGCTTTCGGCCACGGCCTCCGGTTTTTCAGGCTTCTGCTGCTTTTTGTTTTCCGCGGCCCTGGTCAATTGGGGCACGGCGGACTGCAAATCCACTGTGGCGGCGATATCGTCCAGAGTAAAGTCCGCCTCGGTTTGCTGCGTCATGCCCATGGCCTTTAAAATACGGCGGGCCTGGTCGTCGGCGATGATCCGGGTGCCCGCTTCCACTTCCATCAAATATTTATCGCTCACGCCGCACTTGCGGGCCACCTGCTTGTGGGTCAGCCCCTGGCGGGTGCGCTCCAGGCGAATCAAATCTCCCAGTCTGCTCATCGGTTTAGTTTCCTCCGTTTATTGTTTGGCGGCCTGCATCAGCCTCAGGGCGCAGGCGGCCACATACTGCAAATTGCTTTCCTCGCAGATCACATCCCGCCGGGTATGGATGCGGGGCACGTGATAGCCCAGCTTGCCCTTCCGGCAGGCGGCGGCCGCCACGCCGTTGGAGAAGGATTTCTGGTCCGAATTATAAGAGGTGTTTTGGGCGGAGCAATGAACCGCCCGCTTGCCGTTTTCGTCCAGAAACGCGGCGCGAAGGCAGCGCAGCAGCCGTTCATCCGCCTTTTTCGGGGCCACCACCAGAAAATCGTCTCCGTCGCCCACGCAGTCCAGGTTCAAAAGGATTTTTCCATCCGTTAGGCCGGGATGCGCCTTGGCGTAGGCCTTGGAGCCCACCTTGCCGTATTCCTCGTTGTCAAAAAAGATGAACGCGGCGTTTTGCTTATCCTCCGGGGGCAGGGCGGTCATAATATCCATCAGGGCGGCCACGCCGGAGGTGTTGTCGTTGGCGGTGTGGGGGTTGGCGGGGCCGAAATAAAGCAGGAGGAACAGCCCCAAATACACCACGTACCCTATGAGCAGGGCGACGCTCCTGCCCCCCAGATAGTAGCCTAAATAACCCGCCAGGAAGGACAGCGCCAGCATGCCCAGCACCAGCGGCATTTGCGCCAGAAAAGTTTTTATCCTGCTTTGGGGATAAATCAGATTGGGCAGAGGCATTTTGGCGCAGGTGTCGTAATGGGCGGTGAAGATCACCTGGGCCCCTTCCGGGTTGCCCGCGATCAGGTTCCGGCTGGCCATCACGCCGCCCTTGAGCGTTTCCTCCTCAAAGGCATAGCCCGCGCTGTGGCTCACAGCTTTGGCGTAAAGAATGAACGCGTCCTTTTGCTGCCGGGTGCGGCGCACCTGATATTTTTCCAGCAGGGTGGTAAGATGCTCGCTCATTGGCCCAAATCTCCGTTTCCCGGTATCAGCTTAATGTCCAGGCGGGGGTTTTCGGCGGCGGAATCCATGAACACGGCCAGGAAGCCGGGCCATTTTTCCATTTTTTCGCCGGCCTCCGCGCAGTCCTCAATCACCAGCTGGGTATCGGAAAGGTCCGTCAGGCAGTCGTGGAGGGCGTCCAGGTTATGTCCGTAATAATCGGGGAAGGAAAGGGCCTGGGCCAAGTCCGCGTGGGCCTTTTCCGGGGTATCCCACCCCGCGGCGGAAAGCTGCACTCTCTTCATTGCTTTTTCTCTCCTCAATCGTCAAATACAATTTCTTCAAAGGTGGTATAGTGGTCCTCGGTGTAGAAAATCAGGCCGTCGGAGGAAAAAATAATGCGCTTGGCATTTCTGCGGCCGCGGTATTTGGCCATCTCCAATTCATAGTCGATATCGCACTCAAAATACTTGCGGCCCTTGGCGTCGGGCAGCTGGCCCTCGTAATTGCCGAAGCGGTCGCCTCCGATGCTTTTGCCGGGAGCCACCTGATTCAGATTGCCCAGGGAATTGTCCCAGCCCAGGGCTTGGGCCTGCTTTTTGGTGATGTAGTTGGGCGGCAGCTCGTTAAACGCATGCAGGTAGGCCGCCACGTGATCCTTGTCGGAATATTCCCCGCCGAAAACGACGAAGGGCGCTTCCTCCGCTTCTTTTTCCCCGGCGTCCTGCGCCTTGGGCGGCGCGGCCTCCTCCGGCACGTCGCCTATGCCCTCGGTGATGAACAGGTAGGTTTCCTCGTCCAGGGCGCCGGTCTCCTTCAGGCCGAAATCTTTTTGGAAGGCGAAAACGGCTTCCTCAAAGGCTTTGCTGAAATTGCCGTCCACCCGGCCGGTATAATAGCCCAAATCCTTCAGCGCCTGCTGGGCCTTGCGCACCTCCGCGCCGGAGGAGCCTTTTTTCAGCGTTTTCCATCCGTCGGCGTTGGCGGAGCGGATGCCAAGCCAACCCGTGTTTTCCGCGCCCTTGGGCGATAGGAAGGCAAACAGGCTGCCGCCGATCACAATGAGCGCCACCAGCGCCGCGATCAGGCGGACCAGGGGGGAACGCTTGGTTTGTTTATTTTCCTGCATGGGGTCATTCTCCTTTCTGTATCCATACGCTGCGGTTGCCGTACACGTCGGAAATCAAAATGGCGGGCGTGCCCCGCAGCTGGGGCAATTGCAGCACGTCGGGCAATTGGGGCGTTTGCTTTTGCCGGGCCGCGCTGGCCTGGCAGCGGAACACCCCGTCCCGGTAAAAGCCTACGGACCACTGGTCCACCGCGTCCAGCCCCGTAACGGGAGCGCCCTCCGGGGCCTGGTAATCCGTCAGCCGCACGTCGTGGAAGGCGATGCCGGGCTCAAATTCCGCCTCCATGGCCGCGCCGGGGCAGCCCGTTTCCGCCGTCACCGTCATTTCCGTATGCAAAAGGCGCTTGCGGGTGACGGAGAGGGAAAGGGGCGACAGATCGGAAATGAGGAACCGCCTGCCCGCGTGGGCCGCCGCCGCCGCCGTGGTGCCGGAGCCGCCGAACAAATCGGCCACCAAATCGCCCGGCCGGGTGGAGGAAAGAATAATGCGGTTCAGCAGCGCCTGGGGCTTTTGGGTGTCATAGCCGGTGCGCTGGGGGTCCTTCTGCTGCAAATGGCTCACGTCCGTCCACACGTCGCCGGGGTAAACGGGGTCGTCGTCATAATAGATATAGGTTTTGCCGCCGGACGAAATGGAACGGTAGGGCCGCCCGTTTTCGTCCACCGCCCGGCGCATGTGGTTGGAGCGGTTTTCGTTTCGGGGCAGGGGCACCGAAGTAATGTCAAAATACTGGGCGCGGGATTTGCGGTAAAACAGGATGGTATCGTGCTTGCGGGAAAAGCGCTTCATGCTGCGCCCGCCGGACTGGTAGGCCCAGATGATCTCGTTCACAAAATTGCTTTCGCCGAAAATCTCGTCGCACAAAAGCCGGGCGTACACGTTCATGCGGCTGTCCAGATGCAGGAAAAAGGAGCCGGAATCCTTGAGCAGCGTCCTGGCCGTTTCCACCACGG
>CAMOHY010000183.1 GCA_946615495.1 uncultured Clostridia bacterium | reverse complement strand
AAACGCCCATGCCGCTTTTTCCCGGCACGGGCGTTTTTTTCGTTCCGCATGATTTTTTCCGTATTATTTTTCATTGAGCGCGCATACTATTGCCGAGGCAGGGAGCGCACGGCGCTGCTGAATGCCTTGGGGGAGCACATCGGGCGCGGTGCGCTCCTTCTTTATTTGCATGGAAGGAATCAAGGAAATTGCTCCTCATCCTCCACCACAAAGCCTATGTCCTCCCGCCCTTCGATGGCCTTGAGCCACTCATCCACCCGCAGCAGGGCGCGGGCGGCCTTGGCGTCCACCTCGCCGGCGCCGCTGCGCTTTACGCCGTTCATGACAAACACCACGGCGGTGTGGCTTTTGGGCTCCACGAACAGGTCCACCAGCAGCCCTTCCCAGCGCCCCTGGTGGCCCCACCAGCTGACGCCGTCCTCTCCCGTAAAGCGGTACATGCACAGGCCGTACGGGCTTTCGCCCTTCACGGAGCTGCCGGGCAGCGACGTTTGGTCCTGACGCATTTCTTCCGCCGCCTCAGGCGACAGCAGCAGAACATCCCCCGCCCTGCCCCGGCAGGCCAGGGCCTGGCCCAGCTTTTCCAGGCCCCTCAGGCTGATATATAAGCTGCCCACGGAGGCGTTGTAATGGCTGTCCGGGCTGCAGGTGTCATCATAGGAGTCAGCGTCCTCCTGAATATATTTTTCCGCCCGCTTGTACAGCAGTCCATCCTGCATATACGTGTTGGACAGGGCGGAGGCATCGGGCAGCAGATGGGCGGCGTAGGCCGCGTTGATGCCCAAAGGCGCAAAAACATGCTCCGTCATATAAGCGTTGAGGCTTTGGCCGGAGGCCCGCTCCACAGCGCTGCAAAGCATTCCGCCGTTTAAATTGGCATACGCATAATAGGCGCCGGGCTCCTGCTTGGAAAAATACCGGGTGTCTTTGGGGCCGAGCTGATCCCACGGGGGAGGGGAAATGTAGGGCGCGGAGGGAAGGAAGGACGAAGTGTGGCTCATGACCTGCCGCAAGGTGATGGGCGCGTCGGGATACCGGGGATTGCGAATGGGCTGAAGGCCGCCGTAGGTGATGGGCGCGTCCAGGTTCAGCTTTCCCGCCTCCTTCAGCTGCATCACGCCGATGGCCGAAATCAGCTTGGTTACGGAAGCCACCTTGTACACCGTGTCCTCATCCACCGGGCGGCTCCCTTTTTTATCGCCCGCGCCGTAGAAAAAGGAATACAGCCGCTCTCCCTGCCGGTTCACTATCACCGCGCCGCCCACGGCTCCCGCGCGGGAAAAGGCGCGGGAAAAATAGGCGTCCGCCGCCTCCTTTTCCTCCGCGGCCAATTCAGCCCGGCCCAAAGATGGCAAGAGCGCCAGCAAAAATGCCAGCGCCCATCCCAGCAACCGCTTCATTGCTTTCCCTCCAGCCGTTCCAAGCACTGGTACAGCTGCTCCAATTCGTCTTCGCTTTCATACTGCAAAATGATCTTGCCCCGCTTCCGGTTGCCCTTGAACAGGGTGCGCAGGCCAAAGGTTTCCCGCATCCGGCTTTGCATATCCTGCAATTCCAGGGGAAGAGGCCGGGGCGCGGGCCGGGGCTTGGGGGCGGGCTCCGGCTGGGCGGCCATTTTTTCCAGGGCGCGCACGCTCAGCCCATCCAGAATGGTCAATTGCGCCAGGGCCAGCTGCCGCTTTTCATCCTCAATGCCGGCCAGCACACGGGCGTGCCCGGCGCTGATGCGTCCGGCGATCACATCCTCCTGGATGCTTTGGGGCAGGGACAAAAGCCGCAGGCTGTTGGCCACCGCGGGGCGGGATTTGCCCACCTTTTTGGCCGCCTGCTCCTGGGTATAGTGGCAAGCCTCCATAAATTGCTTCATGGCGGCGGCTTCCTCAATGGGGTTCAGGTCCTCCCGCTGCAAATTTTCAATCAGCGCGGCCTCCATCTGCTCCTCCGGGGTGAAGGACCGCACGATGCAGGGCACCGCGTCCAGCCCGGCGATGCGGGCCGCCCGGAAGCGGCGTTCGCCCGCCACGATGCGGTAGCGCCCATTCTGCTCCACCACCAGCAGCGGCTGCAGCACGCCCGCCGTGCGGATGGAATCCGCCAGCGTTTGCAGGGCCTCTTCGTCAAACTCCCGCCGGGGCTGGTCCGGGTTCCGGTCCAGCTCGGTAATGGAGATCATGCTCACCGTGTTTTCCAAATCGTTGGTTTCAGGCAGCAGGGCATCCAAGCCCCGGCCCAAGCCGGTTTTTTTCATGTTCCTTCACTCCATCGCATCTCTTGCCGCTCCGCGCAAAACAGGGACGCGCGTCCGCGGCTTTTCAGCCCTCCGGACGCGGCAGATGGAAACGATTCGGCTTTCTTTTCGACTCTCTCTATTTTATTAGACGAAGGAGAAGGCCAAAATGTTTCGCTTTTTTTGAAAAAATTTTATATTCGTGAAAACTGCACAAATTTCCATGGATTATTTGTTCTTTTTAATTACTTCCTTCGCCAACGACATATACGCTTCGGCCCCGGTGCTGCGGGCGTCGTACAGATGAATGGGCAGGCCGTGGCTGGGCGCTTCGCCCAGGCGCACATTGCGGGGCACGGTGGTTTGGAACACCTGGTGCTTAAAGTGCTTTTTCACCTCGGCCACCACCTGCAGGCCCAAATTGGTGCGTCCATCCAGCATGGTGAGCAGCACGCCTTCGATTTCCAGGCCGGGGTTCAGGCTTCTTTTTACCCGCTGCACCGTGTTCATCAAGGCGGTCACGCCTTCCAGGGCGTAGTATTCGCACTGGATGGGAATCAGAATGCTCTGGGCCGCGGTCAGGGCGTTGACGGTGAGCATACCCAGGGAGGGCGGACAGTCGATGAGCATGAAATCATAATCCTTGCGCACCGCTTCCATGGCCGCCCGCAGGCGGTATTCCCGGCGCTCCATATTGGCCAGCTCCAATTCGGCCCCGGCCAGGCGGATATCCGACGGCGCTACGGACAGCTTTTTCTGCCTGGTCTTTTCAATGGCGCTGTCCAGGGTGCATTCGCCCAGAATCGCCTCGTACACCGTTTTTTGGCCGGCGCGCACGCCCAGGCCGCTGCTGGCGTTGCCCTGAGGGTCCATATCCACCAGCAGGGTCCTTTTTCCCTGTTCGGCCAGGCAGGCCGCCAGGTTCACGGCGGTGGTGGTTTTGCCCACGCCGCCCTTCTGATTGGCAATACAGATGATTTTACTCACGAAAAGGACCTTTCTTTCTGCTCGTAATCACTCGTAATCATGAAAAGCTTCCGTTATGGCAGCCATTCCCGCCACCGGAAGGCCGGATAGCAGGCCTTGGCCACGGAGGCGATGGCTTCCAGCTCCTGGGGAGACTGGAGGGAGGAAAACCGGGTGTAAAGCGCGCGCAGGGCGGACAGGCTGGCATGGCGCATGGAATAATCCCTCAGGAACAGCAAGTGGCGGCTGTCCACCGGGAGTTCGTTAAAGGCCAGCAGCATCAGTTCATCCGCCATGGCGGCAAAATCCTCCAGGCGGATGCGCACGAAGCTTCCGTCGTCCAATTGGGCCAGCAGCTTGCCCCCGGTGGCGGAACGCGCGGCGCGGAAGAGCAGGCTGTCCAGCTCCTGGGCCAAATTGTCTCCGCCGCGAATGGAAAAGCCGCTGAGCCGGGCCGCCACATCGCCCATCAGGGGCATGAGCGCCTCCAGCAAGGGCGCGCCAAGCCAGGGCTTTAACACGATCATCACCTGCGCCTGGGCAATCATGGCTTCCGTCGCCTCCCTTATCCCTCCAAAGATACCACACTCGGCCAGGTTTGTCCAGCTTTCCGGGGAAACGCGGGAGGAAAAATGAAAAAAATTTCTCCGCTGCCTCAGGTCGGGCAATAAAAAAGAACAGGAGGCCAGCCCAGCCTCCTGCCGCCGCATTCATTTATACGGCTTCCAGCCCGGTTTCTCCCTCCACCACCTGGAGCAGCTCCTCCTGGCGGCCATTGAGGGCGTTGATATAGGAAAGATAGGTGTGGCCCTGATATTCGCCCTTGAACTCATAGCACAGCTTTTCTCCTGCGTCCGTGGGGATGAGGCACAGGCGGGAGGAAGCCACCTTCAGGCGGCCGCCCACCTGGGCCTGGGCCTGCTGGGGAGACAGCGTGGGGGAGAGCAGGCCGCGGGCGGCGTGGTTTTGCAAATAATTCCGGGCTTCAACGCCCACCACCTGGGCGGTGTCCATGCGCAGCTGCACCTTTATCAGATCGGGATACAGCAGCGTATCGCCCTGGGTGGCGGCAAAGGAAATTACCGCCACGCCCTCGTACACCTGGAAATAGGTGGGCTCCATATGGTCCAGGCCGCGGGAGGACAAAAACTGCCGCGCGTTTTCCCGGCATTCTTCCACGCTTTTCTGCGCGGAAAAATCCGCCGTGTCCGGCGCCATCCACAGCACCTTTCCTCCCTGCCTTGTCACAGCGGCCTGCAGGGTCACGTCCCCGCAGCGCAGGGTGACGCCCCAGCAGGGAATGGCCCCGCCCATGGCGGCCCCTGGGGCCACGCTCTGCACCCGTTCATCCCCCACGAAATCGCGGGCGATGGAAAGCGCCTCCTCCTGGGTAACGGCCTTGCTGCCCAGGGCCAGGGGCTCTCCCTGCTGCCGGGCGTCGGAAAAAGGCCCGTCGTAGATCAGCGTGGGGTAGGACACCGCGCTGTCAAAACGCTCCGCCTCCCCGTCCGGCGATGGGTAAAAGGAAGCTTCCCCCGCCGCGGCCTGGGCGGCCAGCGCTTCCCGGCCCTGGGCCAGGGCCCAGGCGGATTCCTGGCAGGCGGCGATCATGGCGTTCAGGCGGGCGGCGTCATCGTCGCTGAGGGCGCCCGCCTTGAGCAGCACGCCGCTGTAATCCGCCGCCTGATTGGCAAACTTTACCGCGCTTTGGGTGGCGGCGTGGGAAAGGGGCAGCAGGGACAGGCTGCGCTGCACCTGGGCCGCCCCGGCGCTGACTTGGCTCAAATATTGGGCCGCTGCCCCCGGCTCCTCCGTTAGCAGCGCTTTGCTCAGGGACAATTGCACGTCCTCCATCTGCCGCAGGGCGGACAGAACCGCCCCGTCGTATACCTCCCGGAGCCGGGATACGTACCGGTCTCCCTGCATTTTAAAGCGGACAGCCAGCCCCGATGCCGCGATCAGGGCCACGGAGAGGGCAAGGAGAGCGAAGGTGGTTTTTCTTTTCACGCTGCATCCCCCTTATATGGCAAAATTGTGCGCGCCGATGGACAGCCGCACTTCCCGGCTCCAAATCCAGGCGCTGGTGGCGGTGGCGGGGTTATAGTAGTACACGCAGCCGCCGGTAG
>CAMOHY010000182.1 GCA_946615495.1 uncultured Clostridia bacterium | reverse complement strand
CGTTACACGATTTCCAGTCGTGCGCCCTCGACCAAGCTAGGCGACTTCTCCATCGCACAAGCATTTGCTCGTCAACGAGAGATATTCTACCATAGATTCGCTTCCTCGTCAAGCATTTTTTTCATTTTCATTTTTCCCGCCGTTCCTTTGCGCAGGGCGCAAAGAGAGGGGAAGAAAGACCCTCTGCGAATGGGAAAAAATGTATAAAAGACACAAAAATAGACAATTTTTCGTTGATTTGATTTTTTCACCGTGCTATAATAAGTAGACTTCTATTTTCTGGAGGGACAAATTCATGACTGACGACTTTGAATCCATTACTTCCAGTAGCGTCGCGCAGGCATTGGCCTCCGATTATTTCAGCATTTATTATGTGAATACGGAAAACGATCATTTTATTGAATACAGTTCCTCTCCCCAGTACCAGGAACTGAAAATTGAAAAGGGCGGAGAGGATTTTTTTCATCTCAGCCGGAAAAACATTGAGCGCGTGATCCATCCGGATGACCGGGAAATGTTTTTGGAAGCCTTTACAAAAGAAAAAATTTTGGTGGCGCTTTTCACCCGCCCTACCTTCACCCTCACCTACCGGCTCATGTTTGGCGAAACGCCTACCTATGTGCACCTGAAGGCTACCCGCATGAAGAACCGGGAGGACAGCCATATCGTGATCGGCGTGAGCAATATTGACGAGCAGATGAAGGCCAAGGAGGCCTTTGAACGGGCGCACAACGCCAGCGTCACCTTTTCCCGGATCGCTCAGGCCCTGGCGGAAGACTATTTCAGCATCTACTATGTGGATATGAATGACGATTCTTTCGTTGAATACAGCTCCGATTCCTTTTATAATGAGCTGGGAATCGAAAAAAGCGGCGAGGATTTTTTCAACCTGAGCCGGAAAAACATCCTGCGCGTGATGCACCCCGACGATCAAGGCGCTTTCCTGGCCACCTTCACCAAGGAAAACATCATCAGCGTTCTGGACCAGCACAAAACCTTTACCCTCACCTATCGCCTCCTCTTTGGCAGCGCGTCCAACTGGGTGAGCATGAAGGCTACCCGCATGAAGGATACGGACGGCAACCATATCATCATCGGCGTGAACAACATTGACGCCCAGATGAAGCTTCAGGAAGAATACAAAAAATCCACGGAGGACCGCATCACCTACGGCCGCATCGCCCAAGCCCTGGCCGGGGACTATTTCAGCATCTACGTAGTAAATCCGGATACGGACCATTTCCTGGAATACAGCGCTTCCGACGCCTATAACGAGCTGGGCATTGAAAAAGGCGGGGATGACTTTTTCACCCTCAGCCGGAAAAACATTGAACGCATCATTTATCCCGAAGACAAGGATATGTTCCTTTCTGTTTTCACCAAGGAAAACCTGATGCGCGAAATGGATCCGCATGGCATTTTTACCATTAAATACCGCCTGATGTTTGGCGAAACGCCCACCTATGTGTCCATGAAAGCTACGCTGATGGACGATGAGCACGGCCGCCACGTAATCATCGGCGTAAACAACATTGACATTCAGATGCGCCGCGAGCAGGACTATGCCCAAAGGCTGAACGCGGCGCGGGAAAAGGCAAACCGGGACGCGCTGACCGGAGTAAAAAGCAAGCACGCCTACGTGGAAAAGGAGGAGCAATTGAACCAGGCCATTGCCGCGGGCCAATGCGAAGGCTTTGCCGTGGCGGTGTTTGATGTAAACGGCCTGAAAACCGTCAACGATACCCAGGGCCACGCCGCCGGGGACGAGCTCATCCGGCATGCCTGCTCTATCATCTGCAACAATTTCAAGCACAGCCCGGTGTTCCGCACCGGCGGGGACGAGTTCGTCGTCATCGCGCAGGGCCAGGATTATCAGAACCTGGAACAATTGACCGCCGGCCTGCGGCAGCAAAATGAGAAAAACCTGACCAGCGGCGGCGTAGTCATCGCCTGCGGCGCAGCCAGGTTTGAAAATGACGCTCAGGTGCTCTCCGTTTTTGAGCGGGCCGACGCCGCTATGTACGAAAACAAAAAAGCCTTGAAACAGCGGTAAAAACGGTCAAATAGGTAGCTTAAAGGACGCTTTCAGTAGAGAGAGAACAGCGTGCAGAGTATGGATTATAATGAACGACATGGAGCTGTAACGCTTGCGTTCACTATCATCTGCACTCTGCGCGCTGTTCTCTCATCTCTCTGCTTTCAAGCGTCCTTTTACTGTCCAATCAAGCTTTCCAAGGTTTTATACAGGCTTTCGGGCTCTACCGGCTTGCTCAAGTGGGCGTTCAAGCCCGCCTGCATGCTGCGCTGCACGTCCTCATCAAAAGCGTTGGCCGTCAGCGCGATAATGGGGATGGAGGCAGCGTCCGGCCGGTCCATAGCGCGAATGGCTTTGGTGGCTTCCAGGCCGTCCATTTCCGGCATACGCATATCCATCAGGATGGCGTCATAATATCCTGCCTCATGCCCGGAAAACAGTTCTACCGCGATCCTGCCGTTTTCCGCCAGGTCCACTTCCATTTTCCGCAGGCTCAGCACCATCATCATAATTTCGGCGTTCACCGCCACGTCCTCCGCCAGCAGAATGCGGCGGCCGGCCAGGTCCACCCGGCGCCGGAACAGGGCTTCGTTCTTTTTCCGGAAAGCCTCCCGGAACTCATCCATCACTGTGGCGGCGAACAGAGGCTTGGGCACAAAAGTGTCCACCCCCACCCGCTTGGCTTCGTCCGCCACGTCATCCCAATGATAAGAGGTAAGAATGATAATGGCCGTATCGTGCCCCACAATAGAACGGATGCGGCGGGTGGTTTCCAGACCGTCCATTTCCGGCATTTTCCAATCCACCAAAATCAGGTTGTACGCCTCCCGCCTGGCATGGCGCACCTTCACCATTTCCAGCCCCTCCGCACCGGAGGCGGCGATTTCGCAGTTGACGCCCACCTGGCCCAGCACCAATTTGGCGTGTTCGCAGGCGACGGGGTCATCGTCGATCACCAGCACATTCATTTCGTGGGGTTGAAGGCTGCCCTCCGCTCCCTTGATTTCCCTGCGCTGGGAGGTGGCCAGGGTGAGCGTGACGGTAAACGTGGTGCCCTTTCCCTTTTCGCTCTCCACCTGAATATTGCCGTTCATCAGCTCCACCAGGCTCTTGGTGATGGGCATGCCCAGGCCCGTGCTGCCGTATTTGCTGGTAGAGGAGGAATCCTCCTGGCTAAAGGTGTCGAATATTTTGGGCAGGTATTCCTTGCTCATGCCGATGCCCGTATCCTGCATGGTAAAGCGAAGGGTGGATTTGCCGTCGAACCGGGCGGTTTCCTCAATCATAAGGGTCACCCGGCCGCCTTCCGGCGTAAACTTCACCGCGTTGCCCAGAATATTAATCATCACCTGGCGCAGCTTCATATCATCGCCGATATAATAATCCTCCACCCGGCCTTTGATGCGGCACTCATAGTGCAGCTTCTTGTCCCGGCACTGGCCGCTGATGATGGTGTTCACCTGCTCCAAGGCCTTGGAGAAGGAGAATTCTTCGCTCTTGATGACCATACGGCCCGATTCGATGCGGCTCATATCCAGAATATCGTTAATAATATTCAGCAGATGCTGGGCGGACGTGCCGATCTTCATCAAATATTCCTTGGTTTTTTCCGGCGTGTCCGGGTCGTTCATGGCAATGCTGTTCAGGCCGATGATGGCGTTCATGGGCGTGCGGATTTCGTGGCTCATATTGGAAAGGAAGGCGGTTTTGGCTTTATTGGCCTCCTTCGCCGCGGCGAGGGCGTCGCCCAAGGCCTGGCTCTGCTGAAGGGTCCTGCGCGTTTCAGAATCCACGTCGGTAAAGCAGGCGCCCACGTTGTGCACGATATGGTCGTCCCGGTCCTCCGGATGGCGCACGCCTGCAAAGCGCACCATTTCATAGCTTTCCTTGCCGCGCCGGCTCACCATATAGCGGAAGGAAATCACCCGCTCGCTCTTTAGCCCTTCCCGAATGTTGTCCGGCTGAATAAAGCGGAGGAATTCCTCCCGGTAGCCGTCGGTCACATAGGTGTTGGCGTAATTGGTAAAGGTCTGCACAAAGGAAAATTCATCGCCCGCCTGATAGCCGTGGTCCATCGCCGCGTGGGACTGGTAGCAAACGCCGTGGTCCTTGTCCAGCTCAATATAATAAACGCTCCAATAGTCCGAGGCCAAGGCGGTAATCAGCTTTTCCTGCCGCTCCCGCTGGCGGCTTTCCTCCAGCAGCCGGTCCTGAAGCGCCAGCTTTTCCTCCAGCTCCTGCCGCTTCACCCGTGCTTCCGTTTCCTCGGCCTTGTGGCGGTTTTCCTCCTCCGCCCGTTTGGCATCCCGCAGCGCCTTTTGAACGGCCTGGCCCTCCCGCACGTCGTCATCCACATCCTTGAAGCCGCAGACCACGCCGGTTTTGCCGCCGGGCATATTCACCTTGGCGAATTCGATGCGGAAATACCTTTCGCTCCCGTCGTTCATAAGGCGCAGATAATTGATGCTGAACTGAGGTTTTTTGGCCAAGCGCTCCTTAATGCTGTCCATGGTAAGCTCCCGCTGGAGCCGCTCCCGGTCCGACGGAGCCACGGTGGTGCTGATATAATATTCCTTGGCCTGGGAATACTTCATGTGCTCCAGCGCGTCCCGAATGGGCACGGCGTGGGCGGTGGTTCCCTTTAAATCGCCGCGGTACAGGGAAAAGCTTTCCGTTTCCACATCGTTGATGAGCCAAACCGTGTGGTAGGATTCGCTGAGCGCCTCAATAACGGCCTGGCGCACCGCCAGGTCGGATTCTGTGCGCTCCCGCTTTTCGGTGATATCGGAAATGAACACGTAATAAATGCCGCCGTAGGCCTGGGTTATCGTATAGTGGCCGTAATCGTCCACCCAGCGCACGGCGCCGTCCTTGCGGATGATGCGGTATTCCGCGTAATCCATCATATCGTCGATGCCGCCGATCTGCTCATTGATGGATGCGGTCACGGCATCGTAATCATCCGGATGGAGCATGCCCCGGAAGGTATAGCCGGTGAGCTGCTTGAATTCCTCCAGGTCCCTGCAGCCGTAAATATCGAAAACCGCCTGATTGGCGTACAAAAGCTCCTTGTTTCCTTCCGCTTTATAGATAAAAAAGCCGCCTGGCATATGGCGTCCGATCTCTTCCACCACGGGGATCGTGTGCTCGCTCAGTTGAAAACGCTGGCCAAACATGCCTTTTCCTCCTTAGACTGTCGCTTTTGAATATCCGATACGGCCTCATTTCCGGCCCCGGCGGGACGGATAATCGGCTTACGCCGATTTCCTCGTTATTATACCATAACGCCCGCCGCCTGACCCTTCGGGAGTC
>CAMOHY010000181.1 GCA_946615495.1 uncultured Clostridia bacterium | reverse complement strand
CCTGCGTATCGTACACGTTTTCTTTTGAATTTATCAAATAAAGTATATCATCTTTCCCTTATAATTGCAATAGCAGAATAAACAAATGGCAGAAAGCAGCAAAAGATTGCACCCCAGTTTTTTCCCCTTCGCTTTTCATTGACAAGCGGGCTTTCTTCATGTATTATGTGAAATGGCTTAGAATGCCTGAAAGGAGATTAAAAAGCAATGGAAAATACCGTCAACAAGAGCATGAGCATCGGCGAAGTTCTCAACATTCACCGCGGCACCGCCCGCATTTTGATGGAATTCGGCATGCACTGCCTGGGCTGCCCCCACTCCATCATGGAATCTTTGGAGGATGCCTGCGCCGTGCACGGCACCAACGTGGACGAATTGGTGCATCAATTGAACGAATTCCTGGCCGAAGCGCAATAAAATGGATATCCACGGCGCAGAAGAAGCCCTGTACATCGCCTGCGAAATGGAAAAGCGCGCCATCCGCCTGTATGAACGGGCGCTGGCAGTGTTTCCGGATGGTCCCTGTCAGGCGGCCATCCGGGCCATTTTGTGCGATGAAAAGCACCATTTGGCACAATTTCAAAAGATGGGCGCGGCCATGCCCGATTTTGAGCGGGCGCAATTGCTGTCCGCCCAGGCTTCCCGCGTGCTTTTTTCCGGCGGGCTCATGGAGGCCCAGCGGAAGGGCGCTTTTTCCTCCGTTTCCCAGCTGTACCGCTTTGCGGCGCAGGAGGAGCGGGAAGCGGTTGACCGCTACGGCGAATTCGCCGCCGCTTTATCCGGCGGCGCGGCGGCGGCCTTTGCCGCCATCGCATTGGAAGAAAAGCAGCATCTGGCTAAGCTGAACGAACTGCTCGGCGCCGGAACATCGAATGGAAAAGGAAACCGATAAAACATGATGCAGCAGCTGACCGTGGCCTCCTTGAGCCGCGATATTAAATTTGAAGGTTTTTTGCTGGTGCGCTCCGCGGAGCAGCGCACCTCCTCCAACGGCGGAAAATATTTGGATATGACCCTGTGCGACACCACCGGGGACATTAACTGCAAAATGTGGGACGGCACAGTGCAGCCCCCCAAGCAGGGCTCGGTCATTAAAGTGCGCGGCACGGTGCAGGAATACAACGGGCGGCTGCAAATGCGCGTTGAGCGGCTGCGCAGTCCCGCCCCCGGCGACGACGTGGACCCCTCCCAGCTCATGCCCTGCGCGCCGGAGGCGCCGGAGGACATGCTTTCCGAAATCAAGCGCACCATTGGCCGCATGAAAACGCCGGAACTCAGGGCCATTTTGAATGAAATGCTCGCCATGTGCGGGGACAAGCTCATGTACTATCCCGCCGCCCAGCGGGTGCACCACGCGGAACGCTCCGGCCTGCTGCACCACACCCTGGGCGTGCTCAGGGCCGCCGAGGCCGTGCTGCCCCTCTACCCCTTCTTGGACGGCGATCTTTTGCGGGCTGGGGCCATCGCCCACGACCTGAGCAAGACGGCGGAATTCATCAGCGACGAGGCGGGCAACGTATCCGATTATTCCGCCGAAGGCCAGCTGCTGGGCCATTTGGTCCACGGCGTGGCTCAGGTCCGGGAGGCCGCCCGGCGCGCCAACGTGACGGGCGAATACGTGCTGCTCCTTTCCCACATGATTATCAGCCATCATGGCCAGCCGGACCACGGCAGCCCCCGGCCGCCCATGTTCCCGGAGGCGGAAATGCTGCACCTGCTGGACGATATGGACGCTAAAATGAACGAAATGGAAGGCGTGATGCGCCGCACGCCGGCGGGCGCCTTCTCGGAAAAAATTTGGTCGCTGGACCGCAGGCTTTACCATCCCAGCGTAGGCGCCGCCGCCCAAAGCGAAGAAAAGGACGAGGACCCCTTCGGCATCCGGGACGCGTACTCCGGGCTTTTGTAAAAAACTGCTCCAGGGCGCGCGCCGCCTTTAGCCCCCCGAATTCGGAAAAACGAATGTAAAATCTTTTCATTTACGCGCCAATAAGAGCCAAAACGCTTGACGAAAGATGAAGAAACTGTTACAATAATTGAAACACAAGGTCTTTATCTCGTATTTTTTCCTTAAAAAATACGATGCTGATTCAAGGAGGTTTCTTTCCATGAAGAAGTTGAGTCTGCTTTTGGTTCTGGCGCTGCTGTGCGGCATGATGCCTCTGGGCGCCCTGGCCGATAATCTCCAGGCCGATCCCATGGCCCTGCCCACCGACGCGCCCAGCGACGCCTTCTCTCTTCCGGAGGGCTACGACCCCGCTTCGGAGGAGGATTCTTCCTCCTACTACGCGCCGGACGCCGCCTACAACGACTATGGCCGCACCATGTACGCCGGGGCCACCCCCATCCCCTTGGACCCCATCGATATGCCCACCGCCACGCCCAAGCCTACGATTTCCTTCACCTATGGCGCGGTGACGGCGGACAAAATTCACCTGAGCTTTGAAGCGCCCGTGGGCTGGGGCATCGACACCTCCGCCGACGACGCCGTGCTGCTTACCAACCCCGAAGCGCTGGACGGCATTAACGCCACCATCACCGTGCGCGTGTATCCCGTGGCCGCTTCCTTTAAGCTGGCCGACCTGCGCACCGAACTGCGCAACACGTTAAAGGAGCTGGGCCAGTACAATTTTTCCAAATGGAGCACCACTGAATTGGCCAGCCGCACGCTGCTGAAAAAGGACGGCTATTACGCCGACTATGAAGGCGTATACTATAACGGCACCGCCATTTACGGCCGCGTGATGATGGCCCTGCTGGACGGCCACCAAATCATCATGGTGCACCTTTCCTGCCCCGACGGCTATTTCAACAGCAGCTACAAGGCCGTCATCAACCATGTGCGGGAGACTCTGAAACAGCAATAATTCTTGGTTCTGCCGCGCTTGCGCGGCATACGGCCGCGGGGAAGCAATGCACCCGCGGCTCTTTTCATCAATACAAAAGGAGTATTTGCCCAAATGAAACGCTTGGCCTCTCTGCTTCTGGCCCTGATTCTATCCCTGTCCTGCTGCTCCGCCCTGGCGGAAAAGCAGCCCCTTCCCCAGGCGCTGCGCTTTACCCAGACTGCCCAGCCCGCGGAGGACGTGCGGGAAAGACAATTCATTCAGCGCACGTATCCGGAAACGGCGAATCCCGCCGTGAACCGCGAAATGCGCGCCCTTATCGACCGCATGGTGGAGGCGGGCCGCCCCTTCCTGCCCGCCGGGAAAATGGAATTGATGCCCTCCTATTTGGACGTGGGGGCCACCATATCCCGCACCGGCAGCCGCTGGATGAGCTTTCTCACCATCGCCCGCATCGCCTATGAACGGGAACAGACCTACGTGGATTTTGACGCGCGGGTGTATGACATGGAAACGGGAAAAAGGCTGAAGCTTACGGACCTGTTTTCTCCGGACAGCCCGGCGTGGGACAGGATGGAAAAGGCCGTGCGGGAGCAATTGAGCGATTATTATATGACCCTTTCCCCCTCCGTCGCCGCGCTGGACGCGCTGTGCAGCCGGGAAGCGCTGGAAGACGCCGCCTTTACCCTAACCCCCGCCAAGCTGGAGCTGCACTTTAGGGCGGACGCCCTCTACCCCGGAAAAAACACGCTCATGCACGTTCAGCTCTATTATTCCGCCTACCGGCCGCTGATGACGGCCTTGGGCCAGGAGATCACCGACAACAGCATGTATAAAATGATCGCCCTCACCTACGACGACGGCGGGGCCCGCAGCTACACCAACAACGTGGTAAACAAGCTGCGCCTTTTCGGCGCCAACGCCACCTTCTTCATCGTAGGCACCATGATGCCCAGCAATCACGATGTGATGTGCCGCCAGCAGGACGCGGGCTACGCTATGGCCAGCCATAATTTCGAGCACGTATATACCGGCATCAACCAGGATTCCGTGCAGGCCTGGCAGGAAAAGTACAACGCCATGATGGACGGCGTTATCGGCATCCGGCCCGCCTATATGCGCGCCCCCGGCGGCTACGCGGGCAAATTCATCGCCGCCAATGTGGGCCTTCCCCTGATTCAATGGAGCATCAATTCCACCGATTCGGGCAATGAGAACGTGGAGCAGGTGGCGGGCCGGGTCGTCGCCGGGGCCCACGACGGCGGCGTGGTGCTGATGCACGATTTGAACCCCCTGTCCTACAAGTATACGGAAATAATCCTGAACGAGCTGGAAGCGCGGAATTTCCTGTGCGTCACCGTGGACGAGCTGTTTGACCATTACGGCATTCCGCTGCTGCCCAATCAAGCCTACACTGGCTGCGAGGACGCGGTGAAAGCGCAGTAAAAAATACCATAAAAAGCATGGAGACGGAACCGTTTTTGCTTTTCCGTTCTCCATGCTTTTTTTATCATGTTTTTTCCAGCCGCCGCATACCCTGTCCCGAAGGGAGGCGGGACCATGCGGCAGGATATTCAGGCGCGCTGCGTGCGCCTGGGGAAGTACATCGTCCGCACCGGGGCCACCGTGCGCCAGGCGGCGGAAGAATTCAGCATGAGCAAAAGCTCTGTGCATAAGGACGTGCATGAGCGGCTGCGGAACGTTCATCCCGGCTTATACCGGGAGGTGCGGCAGATTTTGGATTATCACCACGCCGTGCGCCATTTGCGCGGCGGCGCGGCCACCAAGCGGCGCTGGCGGCTCCTCCGCCAGGAGAAAAAGGGGCAATGAAAGCAAAAAAAGGCCGCGGGGACAGTTCAGCGCTATCGCCGCGGCGTCCGGGGAAGCATCCCCCTTTTTACTTTTTGTTCTCTTTTTTCAGGCGAATGAGGGCGCATACCGCGTTGCCGATCAGGCCGGCCCAGGTTACGATGGCCGCCGCCTGCAGGCTGTCGGACTCAACGTTATCGAACACGTCGATGGTGAGCCACACGAAGCCAATCAGCATAATCAGGATACAAATACCCCGCGCCAGCGTAAGCTTGCTCACCAGCGTTTCCTCCTTCTGCCATTCATTCGCCCAGGAAGGCCTGCTTGTTCAGCGGAATCAGGGCAGCCTTGCGGCCGGTGAATTTTTCCTCAAACACCTTAAAGACGGTTTCCGTCTGCACAACGCCGGTGCCGCGCACCACTTCGCCCAGCATCACCATGTTAGCCACCTTGTCGTTGCCCAGCTTGGCGGCCCGGCCCGCCAGGTCCACGGCCACGGCCTTGATATCGTCCCGATTGGGCTTCCGGTCGATGATGGATTCGTTGTAGAACAGGAAGCCGCCGGGCTTGACCATGGGCTCAAACTTGTCCATGGAGGGCAGGTTCATCACCACGGCGATGTCCGCTTCGTAAATCAGCGGGCAGGATACGGGCTTATCGGAAACCACCACGGTGCAGTTGGCGGTGCCGCCGCGCATTTCGG
>CAMOHY010000180.1 GCA_946615495.1 uncultured Clostridia bacterium | reverse complement strand
ATGTGGACCTGCTCTGCACCCAGGAAATGGGCAGCAAGGCCTACTGCATTGGCAAACTGGCCGAAAAAGGCTATGGGAGCATCCTCATGTGCGGCGACGCGCCGGGGGACGAGCAGGCGGCAAGGAAAAACGGCGCGCTCTATTATCCCATCCTGGTGAACCGGGAAAACGAGAGCTGGAAGCGTTTTTTGCAGGAGGGCCTGCCCCGCTTCCTTTCCGGCGCCTACGCCGGGGATTATCAGGAAACCCTTCGGAATGAATTCAACGCCAATTTGGGCCTGTAAAAAAAGGAGGCGCCGCAATGGAATTTACGATCAGCAGCGATTCAGCCCGCATTCCCCATAAAAAGCATTGGCAATTCTGCGTGGGCTCCGGCCACGCCCTGCTGGCGCTGCGCACGGATTACGCCTGCCAGCTCAAATTCATCCATGATGAATTGGGCATCGAGCGGGTGCGCTTCCACGGCATTTTCTGCGACGATATGCGCACCTGCAGCGACCTTTCCGTGCAAATGCCCGCCCCCGGCGCGGAAGAATTTGCCGAGTACAATTTCAACGCCTGCGGCCTGGCCTACGATAACGTGCTGGAAGCGGGCATGAAGCCCTTTGTGGAGCTTTCCTACATGCCCGAAAGGCTGGCGCTGAAGGAAGAGGGGCGGCCGCTGAACGGCATATTCTTTTATAGGCCCGTTATCGTGCCCCCGGCGGATGAGGAAGCGTGGAAAAAATATATCCAGGCGTTCATCCGCTTTCTGCTGAACCGCTACGGCAAGGAGGAGGTGCGCACCTGGTATTTTGAAGTGTGGAACGAGCCGGATTTGCCGGTAGTGTTCTGGAACGGCAGCCGGGATGAATATTTCCGCCTGTACGCCGTCACCGCCCAGGCCATCAAGGAAGTGGACGGCCTCCTTCGGGTGGGCGGCCCCGCCACCAGCGGCAGCAAATGGGTAAAAAGCTTCCTGCGCTACTGCCGGGAAAACCAAGCGCCGGTGGATTTCGTTTCCACCCATCAATACGCCGGCGACCCCCTGGGCGGCGTGGAGGACCAGGGCGACGAGGACGGCCAGGCGGGCGAGGGCGGCGAAAGCTGGACGGAACGCATGAAAAAAGCCGGACAGACCCTGAGCGCGCTGCGGGAAAAAACCTTCCTGGCGGGCTTCCGGGCCCTGCAGCCGGATAAATCCGAAACCACGGAGATTCCGGGCGATCTGTTCCGCAAAAACGCCGCCAAGGCCCACCAGCAGGCCTCCGGCGTGCCGCTGTTTTATACCGAATGGAACGAAAACGCCATTTTCTCCGCCTACACCAACGATACCCGCAAGGTGGCGGCCTACGATGTGAAGGCGGCCCTGGAGGTGGCGGACGATGTGGAGGGCTCCTCCATCTGGTGCTTCAGCGATATTTTTGAAGAGCTGCACCCCTTCCCCCAGGAATTCCACGGCGGTTTTGGCATGCTGACCCAGCACGGTATCCCCAAGCCCGTGTTTTACGCCATGAAAATGCTGGCCGACGCGCCGGAAACGCGCATCGACCTGGGCAAGGACGCCACCGGCGGCGAAATTGGCATCGCCGCCTTTGAAGGAAACGGGGAAAAGCATGTGCTCCTGTTCCGCCAGAAAATGAAGCAGCTTGACCTGCCCAAGGAGGAAGCGGCAGTGCGCCTTTCCTGCCCTGTGAAGCCAAGCAGCGTAACGGTAAAGCGCATCGACGAGGACCACGGCAACCCGCTCAGGCTGTGGGAGGAAATGGGCGCGCCGGAACAGCTGACCCGGAATGAAATCGAGGAAATGAAACGCCGCAGCGCCGTGGAAGCGGAAGCGTGGCCCTTTGAATGGGCCGACGGCGTGCTGACCCTCCGGGCAAGGCTGGGCGTAAACGACGTATACGGGTTTGTTATCAAGTAATGCCGGGCATAAGGAGTAACCATGACAGACATTAGCAGCGCAAAAAAAGAAAAGCGCCAATCGATATTTCTGGATGAACGCTTCATGGCGGCAGCCTGCGCGGTGGTCGTCCTAACAAGCCTCATTTCGTTGTTTTTCTGCGTCAAAGAAAAGGATTCCTTCGCGGTCTTTGAAGTCGTAACAAAGCTTGTAACGGCGTCTGCCATGTTTCTGGCGTTCAAATTCTTTAAATGGGATGTGGCCAAGGGGCTCATGGGCGGAGTGCTGTTCTGCCTGATGTATCAGGAGGCTCACCTTGTCCTGAACGTGCTTTGGGGAGAACAGAATTTTGACGCCTACCTGGTGGTCGGCGTGCAGGGAAGCCTTTATCTGGCCGCTGCCGGCATGGCTTTTCTTATGACCGTTATCATCACCATCAATCACTTTTTTATCAACTATGCTTCCCACGGCAACCCGAAAAATGTGATTCTCAACCGAATGGCCATCATTTTTAAGTTCGCCGTGTATATTCTGCTCTTTGCGTCCAACAGCCAGCTTGGCTTTTCCCCTGCCATTCTGTGGAGGAACGCGGTGCAGTACCTTACGGACAGCGTTTTGCTGCTGCTGCTGGTCAGCGTGGAGTCACAGTTTGATTCATTTAATGTGCTGCGTCAGGAGCTGCTCAAGCAAAAACGGGAGGGAAGCAAGAAAAGATGAACATAAAGCAGCGTCTTTCCGGAATCTGGCTGATTTCCATGACCCTTCTGTCCCTGTTTGCCTTCACGGTTTATTTTGTGGCCCAGATGTGGCTGAATATTTTGCAGGCCTTGTATCTGACGCTGGCAATTTTGCAGGTGGCAACGCTGATCCTCTACCTGTGGGGCCCGGAAAAAATAAAATCCAAATTTCTAAAAATCGTCTACCGCGTATTGTACGCTTCTTCCTTTCTGGTGCTTCCCTGCTTTTCCTTCATTTTTATGGGGCTTGTTTCCCAGTATCACGTAAAGCTCCCGGAAAGCATAGACGCCGCGTCCATGCCGGTAGAAGAAATCCTTCCGGGGCAGAAAACGGCGATTTACAATACCGGTACGGTTTACGTCATTTTCCCGGAGTATGCAGAGGTTGAGCTCGTGTGCGAGAAGCGTCCATCAAAATCAGACGAAGCCATCACTTGGTGCAGCGGCGCGGCGTTTCAGCACGACATCAGCCTCGGCTTTACCCATGAAAATATCGATGGAGACCATGCCGTCCATGGCGCGCTTTACGAAAGCCCGTATAACAAGGATAGCTTTGCGGCCTTTACCTTCGCCGAAGGCAATTTTGCCTTTGCGTTCGACGATGCCTCCAAAGCCATAAAAGAAGCCGCGGCCAAAGGCGGCAGCGGCTTCATGCAGTTCGGGCTCATCCGGGACGGGGAACCCGTCATGAGCATTAACCGGCCCAGAGCGCGCTGCTACCGGACGCTGGCGGAGCTGAACGGAAGCCTTTGCATAATCGATTCCGTCAATATGCTGCATTTTGAAGAATTCATGGAGGAGCTTCAGCGGCTGGGCGTGACAAACGCTTTGTATATGGATATGGGGGCCGGTTGGAATTATTCGTGGTACAGGACCGCGTATAACCGGGTGGTGACGCTCTTTGGGCTTCCGGTACCCTGGTCCCATAACTGGGTGGTGTTTAAAAAATAGCCGTCTGGAGAGAACAAGCCGCAGCACCGGCTTTGCCGGTCCGAAGGCCTCTATCCATTTTACAGCAAATTGATGTTCCCATCGAAAGACTGCTTGCAGACTTTCGATGGCAGAGCATCGACTTTGTCGATGCTCTGGGGCCGGGAAGAAAACTTCCCGGCCTGTTTCTTTCTTTCGACAGAATTCTCAAAAGTATTACAAATTGCGTACATTCTTGAATCTGTGTTGCAATTGTGCTTGTCGAATGGTAAAATACACTATATATTGCGGAAGAAAGGAGTTCATGCGGATGAGCGGATGGACGCTGTTTTTTTGTGCCGCCGCACTCGGTATGCTGCTGATCCTGTGGGTTGACCGCAACCGGCGTCAGCATGAACGGATCGATAAAGAGCGCATGCGCGGCAGCATGCTGTATTACGAGGTGTATCCCCTGGTGGTGGAGGCCCGGAAGCATGAAATTGACCACGTGCTCATCGAGCGCACCCGCGTGGTGTTTTTTTCCGTGTGCCCGCCGGGAGAAATCGGGGCGTTCGTGCTGTCCGAATGGGGCCACCGGCCCTTGAACCCCCGGCGCACGCTGGCCTTGGCCCAGGTGATTGCCGATGATGTGCCGGTGCTGCAGGAGGGCCGGTGCTACCGGCTCAAGCGCTATAAGGTAATGCGCCCCAACGGGCAAAAGGATGACGCCTATCAGTTCATTATCCGCAACAGCTATAAGACCGAGCTTATGTACGCCCGCCAGCGCCGGCCCCGGCTGTACTGATTCCGCTACGGCAGCAGCAGTGCGTCCTGGGGGGATTTGCCTCCGTACACCACCTGCCCGTTCAGCAGCGTCACATCGCCCCGGCAGGCGTCGCAAATCAGCGGTCCCCAGGCGCTTTGCCGGATGCGCACGGGGCAGGGATATGGCAGCCGCAGAGCGGCCTTTTTATTTTGCTTAAAAAGGGCCACTTCGCCCATGCAGCCCACGGCGCACCCGCCGTCCGCCAAGGGGCACAGGCAGGAGGGCACGAGGGCTGCGGCCGCCGTTTCCTCCTTTACGCCCCGAAAGCTGATGCGCATCAGGCGGGCGGTAATGTCCCCCTGCTCCACGGCGCACAAGGCCGCCAGGCAGCGGGGCAGAAAGCAAACGCCGCACACCGTGCCCGGCAGGCGGTATTCCCGCACGGGCCGCATGCAGTCGTCCAGCAGCAGAAGGCTGCCCGCCGCGCCGCCCGCCACCGCCAGATAACGCCCTTGCCGGGAAGCGCACAGGTCCCGCGGGTACATGCCCGCCGGGGCGCTGAACAGCACTTCGCCCGTCAGCGCGGAAAAAGCGGTCACGCTGTCCGCGTCGGAGGACAGGGCGCAAAGCCTGCTGCCCAGCACCGTCAGGCCGCACACGCCCGTGGGCAGCGGCACCTCAAAAAGCGTTTCTCCGGTCCTCCGGTCATAGCAGGCGCAGGCGTGCTGTCCGGCGCAGTATACCCGTCCCCATCCGGCGCACAGCGCCGTGCCCGGCGGGCCAGCCAGGCGGCACGCGCCGTCCTCCAGCCGCATCAGCCCCCGTTCCTCATCCGCCACCCAAAGCTGCATCGGCGCTCCCCTCCCTCGCTTTCAGGGTATGCCCGGCGGGAAGCGGGGTGAGGGAGAGCGGGAAAAATTTTCTGAAAGGTATTGACAAATCCGCCCCCCTGTTATAAAATATATCTTGCCCTGTTGAGGGGCATGTATGACGCGGGGTAGAGCAGTTCGGTAGCTCGTCGGGCTCATAACCCGGAGGTCGAGGGTTCAAGTCCCTCCCCCGCAACCAT
>CAMOHY010000179.1 GCA_946615495.1 uncultured Clostridia bacterium | reverse complement strand
TGATTCCGATTTCATTCGATAAAATTTCCCAATGATAAATCATCGCCTCCTTGCGCACAATAGCCGCGAGGAGGCGATTGCTATGAAAAAAATTTGGTTTCTCTTGCTGCTGACGGTCATCTCGGCAGCGCTGCTCACCGGCTGCGCCAGCAACGCGGACACGCTGCCGTCGCCCACGCCGGGCGCCACCAATATGCTGGACGGCCTGCTGCCCGGCGCGGGCGAAGCTTCCGCCAGCCCGGACGCGGCGATGCCCAGCGCTTCGCCTGAAAATTCAGCGGGCCCTGCCGCCAACGGCGAAATGACCCTGGAAAGCGCCCAGCAGGCAGCCCAAGCCATGGAGGAAGCCGTGGAAAAGCTGAGCGAAGTGGATGATGCTTACGTGGTACCCATGGGCGACACCGCCCTGGTGGGCCTGAAATTTACCAGCCAGTATCAGGGCGGCGTGGATGGCAGGCTGAAAAAGATGGTGCTCACCCGCGTGCAGACGGTGGAAAAATCCATCGCCAAGGTGGCCGTAACGGACGACGCGGCGTTGACCGGCGGCATCCAGGCCCTGGCGGAAACGATGAAGGGCGCTTCCAGCCTGACGGACGTGAACGGTAAGGCGGAAGAAATGCTCAAGCAGCTTACGGTGTACGGAGAATGAGAGAAAACGCCGCCCGCATGCGGAAAAGAATGCTGTGGGCCGCGCCGGGCATGGTCCTGTGCGGCTTGCGCTGGCATGCGGGCGGCGCGGCGGCGTGGCTGGCCTTTTGGCTGTCGCTTGCCTATTTTATAGGAAAACGCCCCGCCTATCCCTATCCCCGGAAAAGAAAAGCAGGCGCTTACCGCCTGTTTTTTTCAGCCGCCCTCTGCGCTGCCAGCCTGGGCGGATTGCTTTTGCTGGCAAAGCAATTTCTTCCCCCGTTTCCCGGCATCCTTTCCCAGTTGCTTGTGTGGACCGGCGCCGTGGGCCTGTCCCTTCCCTTGGGCGGACGGTTTCTCGCCCTTCCGCTTTCCAAACGGGCGGCCATAGCAGGCGGAACGCTGCTTTTAAGCGTCTTTGCCGCCACGCAAATACGATAAAAGGGGCTGTCTCACAAACAAAAAAGCACACAAAAAACATAGCGGGAACCTGTCGGGGCGAATATGATCCGCCCGAACAGACGCTCCCGTCATGTTTTTTGTACATTTTTTCAGAATGTGAGACAGCGCCTTTATGGCCATGCAGGTCATTTAATGAATTCGATGGATTTGAGCATCGGCGTGCCCGTGCCGTGGTATTGCAGGTAAAGGGCTTGTTTGCCGTCCGGAAGGGCGGCCTGCGCTGCGTACCGCTCCCACACGTTGGCGCTTCTGACCGGGATTTTTGCCAGCGCCGGCCCGTCCCAGGCCGTCTTTACCTCGAAATACCCATTGCAGTAGGCCCGGCAGGTGATGGCGATGCCCTGAACGCTCCGGCAGTCAAAGTATTTGAAGCCGATGGTGGTGCCATCCTGAATGTTGGCGATGTAGCCCGCTTCCTTGTCTCCGTCCCGGCCATCCTGAGTGACGCGGGGCAAGGCGGGATCGCCGGAATAGAGCACCGGCTTTTCCGTGAATAAATGGCAGGCGATATAGGCGGGATATTCGCCCTCCCCCCGAAGAGGACCGCCATTCAAGCCGCAGGAGGTGATCTCCACCTGGCGGATGCGGCCCTCTTCGTCAAAGAAGATAGGCTCGGCGCAGCCCTGACGGCTGTACCAGGTGCCGTTGGTTTGGCGATGGTAGAAAATGTACCATTGGCCTGCGATTTCCACGATGCTGCCATGGTTGTTCCCGCCAAAGGCCACGGGCTTGTCCGCAGGCTTGTAGGTGTCGATATGCAAGTCGTTGTTGCTGACGATCACGCCGCCGTAGGCAAACGGGCCGCGGGGGTCCTGGGCCGTGGCGTAGCACAATTCGTGCATTACCGTGGAAGAGTAAACGAAGTAATACGTGTTTCCCCGCTTGCGGATGGAGGACGCCTCGAAGAAGGCGTGGCCCTCAAAGCCGGTGCCTTCCGCGTATTCGCAGCCCGGCGCCACAAACACCGGTTCTTCCAGCATCGTCACCATATCCGGCCCCAGCACCGTGCACATGGCGCCGTGGCGGCTTTTATCTCCCCGGCCGCAGAAGCCGGTGTACAGATAGGTCCTGTCCCCCTCCGTCAGCACGCCGGGGTCAAATTGGGGCTCATCCCCCGGCCTTTCGCCCAGGCGCACGCCGTTTTTATCGTGCACATAGCCGAGAAACTCAAATCTTCCCGCCGGAGAATCGCACACCGCCACGGAAACGAAGCCCACCTTGTCGTACACATAGTACAGGTAATACCGGCCGTCCGGGCCGCGGGTCACATCCGGGGCGTAAAGGCACATTTTGCCGTCGGCGTTGGCCGGGTCCCCCGTGCGGGGGAAAATGACGCCCTCGCACCGCCAAGCGGAAAGATCGCTCACCGGGGCGGACCAGCCCATGTAATCCCCCATGCAGAACACGTAGCCATTGAAAAAATCATGGGACCCGTACACGTACACCCGGTCGCCGAACACGTAAGGCTCCCCGTCGGGAATGTATTCCCAGGAAGGCAGGTAAGGATTGAAGGCTTGCTTATTCATGGTCCACCTCGCTTAAGTAACGCTCCAGCAAAAAGCGCTGAAGCCCGCTTTCTGGGCACGCCATGGGGGCGGAGGTGAGGCCAAAGTTCATGCGCACCGGCGCGTCGGGAGAAAACGCGGGCCAATAGGGCAGCGCTTCCCCGTCGGAGCCTGAGCCATTGGGATTCCCATCCTTTATGAAATTGCACCAGTAATCGCACATCTGCCGGGCCAGGTCGTAATGCCGGCCCTGGAAAGGCCGCCAGCATTTGGCCAGCGTTTCAAAGAAGAACCACAGGTCCACCGAATGGAACGCGCCGGGCTGGTCCCAGCCGGGAATATCGGCGGCGAACTGATAATAGTACAGCGGCAGGTCCTTCCCCTGCCGTTTTTGCGCTTCCGCCGCGGCGCGCACGGCGAATTCAATGGAATTCACGCTGCCTTCCTTTTGAATGCTTTCCGCTGTGGCGGGATGGCTGAAGAAGGAAAGGAAGGCGTCCCCTTCCGCCCCAAAGTCCTCCTTCGCCTGGGCTTGCAGCTCCGCTTCGCTGCGGGCGCGGGGCGCGTGGGTAAATTCGCTGTTGGTGTGGCCCAGCAGCACGGGCACAGGCAGCCTGTTTTCATCCAGGAACCACTGCTGGCTGTTCCGCTTGGAAAACACGCCGTCCACCGCTTCCCCAAAGGTTTTTCCCCAGCCGTAAACGCCGTCCCACTCCAGGGCTTTGTTCCGCAAGGTCACGGCGTCCATCCGCCGGGCCTCGGCCAAGGTTTTTACGCCCAGAAAATCGAAAAACGCCTTGCCCCGTTCCTCCGCCGTTTTCAAATCGCTGCACAGGCCAAACTGGAACGGGTACGGCGGGGCAAACGCGCCGCTTTGAATGATGGCCCGCTGGAAAAGGCCTTTGTTTTCCTTGCAGGTCAATTGGGCGGAAACGCTCATGCCGCCGGCGGATTGGCCGCCGATGGTGATGTTTTCCGGGTCGCCGCCAAAGGCGGCAATATTGCGCTTTACCCACCGGGTGGCCGCCTGCTGGTCCAGGAAGCCAAAATTGGCGGGAGCCTGAGGCGCTTCCCGCGTAATTTCCGGGTGGCACAGGAAGCCGAAGCAATTTACCCGGTAATTCACCGTGACCACCACGATGCCGCGGCGGGCGATCCGCTCTCCGTCAAATTCCATTTCGGCGCTGTAGCCCACCTGCAGGCCGCCGCCAAAATACCACACGAAAACGGGCATATCCTTCCGCCCGTCCGCGGGAGCCCAGATGTTCAGCGTCAGGCAATCCTCGCTCATGGGTATTTCCCGGTCCACGTGCCATTCCCGGTCATACAGGTTCTTGGGGTCGGCGCTGATGGGGGCCTGCATGGGAATGGGAGAAAAAGCGTAGGCCTCCCTTTCTCCTTCCCAATCGGGGCAGGGCTGAGGCGCGCGCCAGCGGTTTTCTCCCACCGGCGCCGCGGCGTACGGGATGCCTTTATAGCTGGTAATGCGCGGGTCTGCGGCGGGAAGGCCTTTTACCCAGCCGTTTTCCGTTTTTACTTTGCGGATCATGCGGAAACCTCCTTTTTTATGCCGTTTCTTTCTATCCGCATTTTCGCATAGAAAAAGAAAAAAATCAATCGGTTCGGTGCGTTTTCTTTGCGGTTTCGTGCTCAAATGGTGCGAAATAGCGGAAAAAAGCAAGAATAGGGAAAAAGAGCGCACAGATTGAACAGGATTTTTCCCTTTCCGGAAAGAATATCTCTTTATTCATTTTTATTGCTCAAGGAGGAATTGTTACCATGAAAAAATGGGCCGCTATCCTGTCTGTGATCGCGCTGCTGTGCGCCTGCGCGCCTGCCGTGGCCGAAGAAGAATATGAAAGCCTGTACGCGCTCGCCGCGCCCTACGGCTTTAAGCTGGGCGCTCCCCTGTCCTTCATGCAGCTGCGGGACAACGCTTACCTGAACCTGGTGAAAAAGCACTTTTGCAGCATCACCGCCACCAACGAAATGAAGGCCTATTCCATGCTGGATGAGCGGGGCAGCAAAAACCGGGCCGACGGCATGCCCGCCATCAATTTCGGCGCGGCGGACCAGATGGTGCAGTGGGCCCAGCAAAACGGCATCGGCGTGCGGGGCCACGTGCTGGTGTGGGACGCGTACATGACCGACTGGTACTTCCATGAGGATTACGACGCCAAAAAGCCCTATGCCGACCAAGCGACCATTCAGGCCCGGACGGAATACTATATCACCGAAGTGGTGAAACACTTTGAAGAAAAATTTCCGGGCGTAGTGTACTGCTGGGATGTGGTGAATGAAGCCGTGGGCGACAACGCCAATGAATACGCCGCCAACGACCCCCGCCACCTGCGCACCGTGCGCAGCGGCGCCCCCAACCTGTTCCGGGAATACATGGGCGAGGATTACGTGGCCCTTTCCTTCCTGTACGCGAAGAACGCGGTGGAAGCCCTGGGCGCGGACATCAAGCTGTACTACAACGATTATAACGCCTACTTTGCCGATAAGGCCCAGGCCATCCGCAATTTGATTCAGAGCGTGAACACCTTTGCCCAGGATGAAGCCGGGGCCAACCGCCAGCTGTGCGACGGCGTGGGCATGCAGGGCTACATCGGCGGCTACGGCGTGCAGGAGGGCTGCCTGGTGGACAGCCATTTGGACATGATCCGGGACGCCATTTTGAGCTATGCGGACATGGGCCTGGAGGTGCAGATTACCGAAATGGCCGTGCGCAACTTCGACCTAAGCCAGGCCGATAAGCACGCGGAATACTACGCCAAGCTG
>CAMOHY010000178.1 GCA_946615495.1 uncultured Clostridia bacterium | reverse complement strand
ATCGAAATGGTGCTCATGAGCCTGATCGGCTCTGTGGACACCATGATGGTGGGCAACGAACTGGGGGCGGAGGCCCTGTCCTCCGTGGGCTTGCCCACCCAGCCCAGAATGCTGCTTTTATGCCTGTTTTTCGCGCTGAATGTGGGCATTACCGCCATCGTGGCCCGGCGCAAGGGCGAGGAAAGGCAGGCGGACGCCAACACCACCCTGCGCAACGCCCTCATGCTGGCGGCGGGCCTTTCCTTGTTCCTGGCGCTGCTGGCCGATGTATTTTGCGTGCCGCTGATGCGTCTGGCCGGCGGCGACCAGGCGGAAAGCGAAAAGGTGTTTACCGACGCCGTGGACTATTTCCGCATCATGAATTACGCCCTGCCGGTCAACGCCCTGTCCATGTGCATCTGCGCCGCCCAGCGGGGCATCGGGAAAACGAAAATCACCATGTGGGTGAACGTGGGCAGCAATTTAATTAACGTGTTTTTCAATTATTGCCTTATTGGAGGCCATTTGGGCTTTCCCCGGCTGGAGGTGCGCGGCGCGGCCATCGCTTCGGTGATCGGCATGGCGGCGGGCCTCGTCATGGCCCTGGCCACCATATTGGCGGGAGGAAAATACAAGGGCTACCTGCACCTTTCCCACCATGATTCCTGGCGGTTTGAAAAGGAAAGCATGAAATCCATCCTCCGGGTGGGCGGCAACGCGGCCATTGAGCAATTGGGCGTGCGCTTCGGCTTTTTCGTGTATGCCCGCATTTTGTTTTCGCTGGGCACCACCATGTACGCCGCCAACCAGATTTGCATGCAGTTTTTGAGCATCACCTTTACATTCGGCGACGGCCTGGGCGTGGCCGCCACCTCCTTGGTGGGGCAAAACCTGGGCCGGGGCAGGCCGGACCTTTCCATGCTTTACGGCAAGATCAGCCAGCGCTTCGCGGTCATGATTTCCCTGGTGCTGGGCGTGCTCATCGTCATCTTCCGGTATCAGATCGTGAGCCTGTTCATTGGCGAAAACACCCTGAACGCGGCGGACGTAATCTCCTACGCCGGGCGGACCATGCTGGTGCTGGCCGCCATTCAGCCCTTCCAAACCAGCAGCGTGGTGCTTTCCGGCTCCCTGCGCGGGGCGGGCGACAATTTGTACGTGGCCTTGGTGGCCACTGTGTGCGTTTCTGTTGTGCGGCCGCTGATGGCGGTTGCGGCGGTGTACGCGCTGCATCTGGAATTGGTGGGCACGTGGATTTTCGGCCTTTTCGAGATCGTGCTGCGGTTTTTGTTTTTCTATCCCCGGTTTTCAAGCGGAAAATGGAAGGATAAAAAGGTGTAGATTACCCTTGACTAACCCGGCGTTCCTTTCCTATAATAAACACAGCAAAATACAACTGCAAAGAACAACTGCAAAGAAAGGATGCTGACCTATGAAAAAGTTGAACGATATGAGCCGCCGTGATTTCCTGCGTACCGCCGGAAAAGCCGCCCTGGGCGCAGCCGCCCTGAGCGCGGTGCCCGTGTCCATGGCCGCCGCGGAGGAAAACGCCGCCCCTGTGTGGCCCTGGAAATACGTGCAGGTGGACAAGGATAAGCTGCTGGAGCACTGCTACAAAAAGTTCTATGAATACGGCGGCTGCGGCGGCGGCTGCTTTGGCGGCATTATGGACCTGATTTCCGAAGCCGCCGGCGTGCCCTACAACACCATCATTCCCGGCCGCACCTTTGCCCACGCGGCGGGCGGCTACGGCGCTGGCAGCCTGTGCGGCAGCCTGGGCGGCGCCCTGGCGGCCATCGGCCTGTTCTGCGAACCGGCGGATGCCGCGGCGATCCGGGATGAATTGTACGCCTGGTACCGGGAGCATCAATTCCCGCAGTATCAGCCGGAATTTGAATCCATCACCACCGTGGCCCACAGCGTGAACTGCGTGGATTCCGTGGGCACCTACATGGCCGCGACGGGCTACAAGATGAGCGATCCTGAGCGCAAGGCCCGCTGCGCCGCCGTTACCGCGGAAGTGGCCGTGAAGGCTATCACGCTTCTCAATATCCACTTCGGCTTTGAAGCGCCCGAACGTGTGGAGGAAGCGCCCGCCGCGGAGAACACGCTGGCCGAAAACGAATACATCGGCGTGGGCGTGAGCGAAATCGGCGGTGAGGTAAAGGTGAAAGTGACCATGGATGGGGATAAGATCGCCAAAATCGAAGTGCTCAGCCACAATGAAACCGCGGGCATCAGCGATTCCGCCTTCAACACCCTGCCCGACGCCATCATCGCCGCCAATTCTACCCAGGTGGATGTCGTGTCCGGCGCTACCAAGACCTCCGAGGCCCTGATCGCCGCCGTGAACGACGCGCTGGCCCAGATCGGCAAATAATCAAAATTTCTTCATTTTCTCTTCTTGGCTGCCGCCATGAACGCGGCAGCCATCTTTTATTTTGCAAGCTTCCCACATGCCTTTCCGGGAAAAGCCTTGAAAGCGCCGGATAGAATGGGCTTAAAACACCTCTGCGGCGCAGCGTTTCAATCAGAATACAGAAAAAAATAAAAAATTATTTCAAAATCCGACATTTATTTGCTCTCACTCGTCAATAAAAGCGAAAGGAGGGGACGGTATGGAGTTTGTCCAGGGCCCGGACAGGCTTGCGGAAAAAAACGAATTGTTTGAACGGCTGGTTTCCCAGCACCAAACGGCGCTGCTGCGCTTCTGCTATATGTATCTTAAGGATCAGGAGCTGGCCAGGGACGCGGTGCAGGATACGTTTTTTAAGGCGTACCGGAATTGGCAGAGCTTCCGGGGCGACAGCAGCGAAAAAACCTGGCTGATGGCCATTGCGCTGAATACCTGCCATGACATGCGGAAAAGCGCCTGGTCCCGGTTTGTGGACCGACGCGTGACGCCGGACGATCTGCCGCCCGCCTCCGTTCCCTTTACCATGGAGGAGGAAGGCTTGATTACCCAGGTGATGCGGCTGCCGCCGAAGCTTAAAGAAGTGACCCTATTGTATTATTATCAAGCCATGAATGTAAACGAAATCGCACAAGCGCTGGGCATATCCCATTCCTCAGTGTCCGAAAGGCTGAACAGGGCGCGGAGGAAGCTAAGGGATGTCCTGACGCCGGAAAGGAGAGATGATCTGTGAAAAAGGAAGTGCCCAGCCCCATGACCCGGCAGCAATTCCGGGACGCGGTGGACCACCGCCTGTCCGGCCTCACGGAGAATCCCTGGCTGGCGCAGAAAATTATGGCCAAAGAAACGGAGGAACCCAAAGTGAAAAAAAGGCTATCCCTGGGCCTGACCATGGCCCTGCTCATGATATTCGCCGTTACCATCGGCTTGGCCGAAAATTGGGATACGGTATCGGACGTGCTTTCCAACGGCATCGGCGCCCACCCGGACCTGGTGGCCAACCAGCCGGAGAAAAAAGAACTGGAGCAAAGAAAGGAAGAAGTATTTGACCACTGCATCATCGAGCAGGTTTACGCGCCGGTCACGGTGGCGGTGCTGAATGAGGAAGGAACAGAGGTATCCTCCCTTGCGCTGAACGCTCCCGTGGCGCAGATTCAATACATATACAAGCTGGTCCGCATCAGTCAGGAGAGTGAAGAAACGGGATGCAGCTTTGAATTATACCCCGATCGCCGTATCGCCGCGCCGGAGGAAAACCTGCCCGGCATGCCGTTTGCGCCGTATCTGTTTATTGAAGCAAAGATTGTCTCGGAGCGTTCCGCTTGTCAATTTGATGTGAAAAACTATTCGGATTACCGGTTGGATTTTACGACCGGGCGGTATTCTGTGCGCTATAACGCGAAAATCTGCTTAAATGAGCAAGGCCAGATTATCGAATGCACCGAAGATACGATTACCCGTCCCTTCGGCCTGGTGGAAGAAAACGGCGTGATTCCGAAGGATTCCCGCTTCCAGGACCTGTCGGACAAAATCACGCTTGCCCTGAATGACGAGAATGAATTATCCATTCATTTCACAGCTCAGCCCACGCCCGCGCCTGGAGCGAACGACGAAGCGATTGAAACCGCCGCGCCGCTTCCTGCGGCTTTGCCCATGCCCCTTCCCGGCGCGGAGGCTGATGAAGAACCTGCCAGAGTGGTTATTACAGAGCATACAAGCGGTGACTTTTCCTCCACCGAAAGCTTTGGCGCATACTTTATCGGCTGCTATACCGGCGAGGGCGGAAATACCGTGGAAATTCTCCGCTGGCAGAACCTGTACGCCCACTTCAATCATTCAGCTTTCGAGAACAGCCAATTTTGGGGACAGGAGGGGACGATTCCCTGGGATGAGAACATGGATTTGCTGTATCTGTACGGCGGCGTAGCCGATTATCACGCAACGTTTACGATGCTTTCTCCGCCTCAAATGAATGTGGAATACCGGCAGGACCGGTACTTGGCAGCGTTCACAGGCGGAAGTTTCCAGATAACATATCCGAAACAGATTTATTATTCTGACAGCTTACCTTCGACTGCCAATCAAGCAAGAGAATCCCGTTTCGATTTCCAATATATCACCCAGGTGGAATATGCCACGGAAACGCTGCCCTACAGCTTTATCTTTGAGCTTCCCCTGCCCAATCAATAATGCGCCCTTGGAGACGGCTGTTTTCATTCGCAATCAGGCGCATGGCGTGAGCGAAGGCAGCGCCGGCCAGTTCATCCGCCATCAGCGGGTCCCCCTTTTTGCTATTGCTTTTTTTCCTTCCGCGTTTTTTAGCCAAGGCGCTGCAAGCATGCAGGAAATAAGCAAATCATACCGAAAATAATAGAACGCGGAAGGAGGATGACGAAGGAATGCACGAAGCCTTATATCAGTTTATTCATGCGCATTATACGGAAATCCTTGCCGTTTTTCCCATGGCGCTTCTGTTGATTGGCTTATTTATCGCAGTGGGAATCGATCAATATATTCTCAAGCAGAAAAAACGAATCATGCTGATTATCTGCGCGCTGGTTTTCAGCCTGGTCGCCCAGAATTTTCTGGACAATTTGCTGACCTACGGTTCCCCGATGATAGCGCTTAGAAAAGCGATCGATATTTATGGGTATTCCATCCGGCCCGTCATCCTGCTGCTCTTTTTGTACATCGTCAGCCCCCGAAAGCCCAGCCGGCTGTGGTGGGCGCTGATCGGGCTCAACGCCGGAATTCACCTGACGGCGCTGTTTAGCGATATTTGCTTTATTTTCCGCAATTGTGACTTGACGGGGTTTGAACTCCGCTTTTTTGGAGAACGATTTTTGAACAAACAGATAACTCCTGGCATATCCGCTTGACTTCCGCTCCGGGCTATGGCGTAGTGTCCACTACCCTAACGAGGGAGGCGTTTTTTTCGACGAAATGGACATGCTGGGCTTCCTGCACCTGCGGGCATGGGATGCCACACG
>CAMOHY010000177.1 GCA_946615495.1 uncultured Clostridia bacterium | reverse complement strand
AAGGTGCTGGCCGCGGCGGAAATTCTGGATTTGACCGCCCAGCTGAACAAAAAGCCCTCTCAGCTTTCCGGCGGCCAGCGCCAGCGCGTGGCCATGGGCCGCGCCATCGTGCGCAATCCCAAGGTGTTTTTGTTCGACGAACCATTGAGCAATTTGGACGCCAAGCTGCGCTCCTCCACCCGGCGCGAAATTTTGCTGCTGCATAAGCGCCTGCAGGCTACCATCCTCTACGTCACCCACGACCAAACCGAGGCCCTGACCCTGGCCGACCGCATCGTGTGCATGAGCATGGGCCACGTGCAGCAGGTGGGCACGCCGCTGGAATTGTACGATAAGCCCAACAATGTGTTTGTGGCCACCTTTATCGGCCTGCCGCCCATGAATATGTTCAATGTGACCTTTGAGGACGGCAAGCTCAGGGGCGACGGCTTTGAAGTGTCCCTCAGCGATGAACAGCGCTCCCTGCTTTCCGCCTATAACCGCAAGCCCATCATCCTGGGCGTGCGGCCTGAGGACATTGCCGAGGGCGGCGAACTGACTGTCCGGGTCAGCACCAACGAAAATCTGGGCATGAGCACCCTGGTGCATGGCAAGCTCGGCAACGGCGGGCGCATCAGCGCCAAATTCCGCGGCTGGTTTGGCTATAAGGACGGGGACAATGTGCCCGTTCATTTCACCAAGATGCACTTCTTCGATCCTGATACCACCAACGCGATCCGGAAGGAGGGGAATTGACGATGGCAGGCCGTCTTCGTGAATTTTGCCGCAAACGGCTGGTCGCCCTGAAGCGGAAGCCGCAGATCATCGCCATGCTGGTTCTGGTCGTGGCCTACCTGTATTATTCCTTGAATCTGAGCCAGATTGCTAATACCACGGCTTTGATAAACGGCCCCCATATGGGCCTGGCGGAGTTTGCGGTCATGCTGTTCTCCGCCCTGGGGCTGGTGTCCTTCCTCAATTCCTTCCCCCATCGCAAGAAGGCCAATGTGCCTATGCTGATCCTGACGTTTTTGATGATCGGCCTTCTGATCTACTGCGATATTTATTACGGCAGCCGCATCACCATCGCCCTCACCCGTGAAGAAAGCCCCATCAGCCCCACCGGGAAGAACGCCTTCGTGGCCGTCGCCCAGAATGTGGTGCGGGTGCACATGATCCTGGTCATCATCGGCGCCGCCCTGCTGGCCCTGCTGCCCGCCTACGCGCCGCTGATCCGCAAGATCAACACCAACATTGAAGTGGCTGGGAACAGCGACATGGGCGCCATCGATATCAGCGGCGAAGACGCGTAAAAAAACGTCATGGCCAGAAAGAAAAACCAGGCTGCGCCGCGGGAAAAAGAAAAATCCGCGGCGGAGTATTACAAGCTGAATATCCAGGCCGTGGATGACCTGGTGAACGCCAGCAAAGAAAATTCGCCCCCCGTATCCCAGGCGGAGTTAAAAAAGTACCATGCCCAGAGAAAACCGGCGCTGGCGGATTGGCTCAAGGCCGTGCTGCTGAAGGCTTGGTTCGCGGGCATCGTGTGCTACTTCATGGTGTGGGGCCTGGGCATGTACCTGGCCAATCAGTGGGATTTGCTGCTGGTGGTGGGCGTGGCGCTGGGCGTGGTGACAGACCTGATTACCAACAATATTTTCCGGTTCATCGCCAAGCCCGCCGGGGCCTTAGACCGGTATATGATGTTCCCCAAGAAGTCGTTCTGGACCCTGCCCCTGAACCTGATTTATGCCATCGTGCTGCTGCTGCTGGTGGTGATGACCTATAATGGGATCAACATCCTCCTGGCGGGCCCCAATGGAGAAACGGCGCTGGGGGTGGAGCCCATCCTCTTTGGCCTGTTCGCCATGGGCTGGGATATGCTGTGCCTGGGCATCAAGAGAATGTTCAAGCGCGTCGTGAACGACGCGAAAACGAGCGCCGGGCGGGACCGGCGCTGACTGCGGGGAGGAAGGAAGAACATTGGGAAAATATGAGGAGATCGGCCGCTATGTGCTTGGCCTGATCGAGCAATCCACCCCGGAGCGCACCGTTTGGAACGTGGAAAGGCTGCGGGCGGGCAAGCCTGCGGACTGGAACTACATCGACGGCTGCATGATGACGGCGCTATTGTCCATGGCCGGTATTACCGGGGACAGCCGGTATTTCGATTTTGCCGAAGGCTTTATCGATTCCTTCGTGGAGGAGGACGGCTCCATCCGCACCTTCGACGGCTCCAAGCACAGCCTGGATGATATCAACGAAGGCCGGGTGCTGTTTGCCCTTTACGATAAAACGGGCAAGGAAAAATATAAAAAAGCCGCCCAATTCCTGCGCGCGGCGCTGAATCAGCAGCCCCGCACTCAGGAAGGCAGCTTTTGGCACAAGCAGATTTATCCCAATCAGGTGTGGCTGGACGGCGTTTACATGGCCCAGCCCTTTGCCGCCCTGTATGAAAAGCATTTCGGCAAGGGCGATTATTCCGATATCGTGGGCCAGATTAAAACCGTTGAAGCCCGCATGCGGGATGAGGGGACCGGGCTTTATTACCACGGCTACGATGCCAGCAGGACGGCCTTCTGGTGCGATAAGGAAACGGGCCTGTCCGGCAGCTTCTGGCTCAGGGCCATCGGCTGGTTCTCCGTGGCGCTGGCCGACCTGATGGAAATTCTGCCCCCAGGGGAGGACCGGGATTCGCTCCGGCACATCTTTGCCCGGCTGATAAAGGATATCGCGCCCTTTGCGGAGGAGAAGAGCGGCATGTACTGGCAGGTGGTGGACCAGGGCGGCCGGGAAGGCAACTACCTGGAAACCAGCGGCAGCAGCATGATCGCCTACGCCATGCTGAAAGGGGCCAGGCTGGGCGTGCTGACAGAGGAATTTGCCGCTCTGGGCAAAAGAACCTTTGACGGCATTGTGGACAATTGCCTGAATTTTACCGGCGGCCAGATGAATTTGGACCATATCTGCCTGGTGGCGGGCCTTGGCCCGGAAAACAACCGCCGCCGGGACGGCACCTATGCTTACTACATTTCCGAGCCGGTGGTAAAGAACGACGCCAAGGGCGTGGCGCCCTTCCTGCTGTGCTTTACGGAGATTCTTCGTCTTCCCGGCCTGGGCTGAGCTTTCCGCACTTGGCCTTGGCGTAAAAGCTGGGGGACAGGCCGTAGCGCTTTTTGAACATCCGGGAAAAGTAAAGCGGTTCCCGGAAGCCGCATTGGCGGGCAATGTCCGCCATGCTGATGGCGGCCCCGGATATTTCGGCGTTCATCAGCGCTTCCGCCGCCATCTGCAGCCGCGTGCTGTTCAGGTATTGATGGGGGGTAACGCCCATTTCCTTCTGAAACAGCTTGCGCAGGTAATCGTAGTTGAAGGGCAGGGCGCGCAGAAAATCGTCCAGCGCGTAGCCGGGGTCGGCACAGCGGTTCAGGATATTTTGCTCAATGCTTTCCACCACGTGGGAGCGGCGGCGGGCCATTTGGCTCAGGGCCAGATAGCCGCTGATAAGGCTGCCGTAGGCGGACAGCAGGGAAACGCTTCCCGCGCCGCCGGATTGAAAATGGTGCAGCGCCGCCTCAAAGGCCTGCCGGAGAAAAGGCCCGTTTTCATCCTGGATCACGGTGGGTTCCTTAAACCCCAGGGCAGGCAAAAGCATGGAAAGGTGGATGCACCGGAAATCCCTGTCTCCGTCCACGCGGAAGGCGCCGGGGGGCGGCACCACGGCCACGCTGCCCCGTTGGCAGTTCAGCGCGCCCTGGCGGCAACGCACTTTGCCGCTGCCGCTGGTAAAGTAGATCAAATCCCAGGCGTTTTGCGCCTGCGCCCGTTTCGCGGGGGAGGGGGGCTCAAGCCCCATGTACACAATGTCGTTCAAGGCAATTCTCCTTTTCCGGGGAGGATATACCAATTATAGCAAACCATATCCGTTTTGTCCATGACTGAACTTTCTTGAGGAGGTAATACGATGGCGTACCTGACGCTGAAAAACATCAACAAGATTTACCCCAACGGTTTCCACGCGGTGCATAATTTCAATCTGGAAATTGAGAAGGGTGAGTTTGTTGTTTTCGTCGGCCCCTCTGGCTGCGGAAAATCCACCACGCTGCGAATGATCGCGGGCCTTGAGGATATCTCCAACGGTGAGTTTCTGATTAATGGCAAGCGGGCCAACGAAATGGGCCCCCGTGAGCGGGAGATCGCCATGGTGTTCCAAAGCTACGCCCTGTATCCCCAAATGACGGTGTATGACAATATCGCCTTTGGCCTGACGCTGCAGGGCGTGGATGAGGACGTGATCGAGGAGCGGGTCAACAACATCGCCCGCATCCTGGGCCTGACCGATTACCTGGACCGGCTGCCCCGCGCCCTCTCCGGCGGCCAGCGCCAGCGCGTGGCCATTGGCCGCGCCATCATCCGCAAGGTGGGCGTGTTCCTGATGGACGAACCGCTTTCCAACCTGGACGCCAAGCAGCGCGTGACCATGCGCTACGAGATCGCCCAGATTCACCAGGAGACCGGCGCCACCACCATTTACGTCACCCATGACCAGACCGAGGCCATGACCCTGGCCGACCGCATCGTGGTCATGAAGGATGGCTATGTGCAGCAGATCGGCACGCCGTACCAACTGTATTTTGAGCCGGAAAATGTGTTCGTGGCGGGCTTCATCGGCGAACCGCCCATGAATTTCCTGCGCGGCAAGGTGCAGGGCGGCGCCATTTCCTTTGGCGATATGAAGCTAAATTTGAGCAAAAAGCTGAGCGGCATTGCCAAGTGGGAAGGCAAAGAGGTGGTGTTCGGCTTCCGGCCTGAGGCCATTCGCCTGGGCAGCCACGAAAACGCCTATGAAGTTACCTGCAATGTGGAATTGACCGAAATGCTGGGCGACAACACCAACGTGTATATCACCGCGGGCAAGGATCAGGCCATCCTTAAGGTGGACAGCCACGATACGCCTGAAACCGATGCGGATATCACCTTCTCCATTCCCTATGAGAGCGTGTATCTGTTCGATGGGGAAACGGAAAAGGTTATAAAGGAGTAATAGCGGTATAATTTCATTCCGGCGGCAGACTGTCCTGGGAGACAGCCTGCCGCTTGTGCTGATATGATAGATATAATGAATAAAGAATCCAAAGCATTCTGTCCGACGGCTCTTGAAGGGCCAAGGACCAGGCTTTGTGATCGCCGGATGTTGTGATATAATAAAGGATGAGCGCACGGGCGAAGCTGTGGCGCGTGTCGGCGGGCCCCGAAGGGCAGCACGCCGAGCGTTATGGTATAATAACGAAGAATGCGAAGCATTCTGTCTCGGCGGGCCCCGGAGGGCAGCACGCCGAGCGTTATGGTATAATAACGAGGAAATTGGCCAAAGGCCAATTATCCGTCCCGCCGACTCCCGAA
>CAMOHY010000176.1 GCA_946615495.1 uncultured Clostridia bacterium | reverse complement strand
CGTGGGTCAACCAATGCTGCGTTTGTGCGATTTTTACAGAATGTGAGACAGCGCCATCAACCATCCGCAGGACCGGCTTTGCCGGTTCTTTTTCGTGCAGCGATTGTTTTTTGCCGCCCCTTATGCTATGATGAAAACGGCGAATGAAAAGAATAAGGAGTTACGCGGCATCATGGATTTCTTTGCGGAAGTAGAAAAAATTTGCCATTTTCATCTGATTCAGGAGCCCATTCCCCTGAGCGGCGGCTTTTTGCACAGAATGTATCGGCTTCAAACCGACCGGGGGGATTTTGCCCTCAAGCGGCTGAACGGCGCCATCATGAAAAGAAGCGCCGCGATGGGAAATTTTGCCCGGGCGGAGGGCCTGGAAAGCGTTTTGGAGGCGCGCGGGCTGCCCATTCTGCCCGCCCTGCACCTGAACGGGCAAAAGATGCAGCGGGCTGGCGGGGAATACTTTTATCTGTTTGATTATTACGCTGGCAAAAGCCTCCGGCAAAACGAGGTTACGCCCCGGCACTGCGAGCGGGTGGGCGGGGCGCTGGCGGCCATTCACGCAATCGACCAAAGAGGCGAAGCGCGAGATAGCGCGCCCATAAGCATCGATTGGGAATTATATCTGGAAAAAACGAAGCGGGCTGGCATGGAAATTCACCTTATGCTGGCCGAATGCCTGCCGCTCATCCAAAAAAGCCAGGAGATGGGCAACCGGGCCCGAAAGCGCCTGCCGCCCCTTTCCGCCATTTGCCATAACGACATGGACTGCAAAAACGTGCTGTGGGCGGGGGACGATTTCCGCATCATCGATCTGGAATGCCTGGATTATTCCCAGCCGCAGATGGAGCTGTTTGAATTGGCCCTGTGCTGGGCGGGCTACGAGGAAAGCAGGCTGGATTTTTCTCTTTTCCGCGCGTTCCTGCGGGGCTATGCCGCCGGAGGCGGCGAGGCGCCCAAGGATTGGGAAACGCTGTATTCCTGCAACATTGGCCGCCTGGAATGGCTGGAATACAATGTAAAACGCGCGTTGGGCCTGGAGGGCGCCCTGGAGGAAAAGGAAATGGGCATCCGGCAGGTAAAGCAGACCCTTGCGCAAATCCGGTTTTACGACGGCATACGGGAGGAGCTTTTGGCCCAGTGCGCACAAATTTCTTGGTAAGCCTTTCAAATATAGGAAAAATATGTTATACTGGACATAAATGATAACGTTTTCCATCAACACCCGACTGTTCAAAAAAGGAGGGCGGAAAATGAAAAAAATGTGCCTGCTGCTGGCGCTGCTTCTGGCGCTGGGAGCCCTTGACGGTATTGCGGAGGAAAACAGCCCTTTCACCACCCGAAGCACCGGAAGCATCGATGGGTATTCCGGCCCCGGCGGCGCGGTGACAATACCCGCCGAAATTGACGGAAAGCCCGTTTTGTCCCTGTACGACAGCGCCCTGGCCAACGACCGCGGCATTACCGAGCTGATTGTGTCCGAGGGCGTGCAAGCCTTGAATGATGCCTCCACCTACCACATGAGCGCCCTGGAAAAGGTGACGCTGCCCGAAACGCTGCGGGCCTTGGGCGAAACCAATTTTTCCCGCTGCGAAAAGCTCAGGGAAATCACTTTGCCCGCTTCCCTTATCTTCGTGGGCAGAAATTGCTTCAATTGGTGCGATGCGCTGTCCTCCGTCACCTTCCTGGGGCCCGCGCCGGTGTTTGACCAGGAATGCTTTACCGTGACGCCGGACGGCCTGGTGATTCTGGCGCCGGATGACCAGGTGGAGGCCTACCGGGCCGTCCTGCCGGAAAATGTGAATATTCAGCCAAGCGGCCAGAACGCCCTGCTCACAAACTCCGGAAACGACCCCGATGATTTCCTCTTTGACCCGGACAGCGGCACGCTGCAGGAATACACCGGGCAGGACGCCTATGTGCAGGTGCCCGCAGAAATCGGCGGCGTGCCGGTGCGCCATATTGGCGCTTACGCCTTTGAAGGCAACAATTTTATCTACCGCGTTTCCCTGCCGGACGGGCTGGAAACCATTGGCGATGGCTCCTTCCGCAGTGTGAGCCGGCTGGGCTGGATCGATATGCCGGACAGCGTCGTTTCCTTCGGGGAGCGGGCGTTCATGAATTTCTGGGGCGCGGGGTTCCATTTCCCCGCCCGCTTGGAAGCCATCGGTCCGGAGGCCTTTGCGTATACCAACCTGGGCGCCGCGCTGCATCTGCCGGAAAATTTGAAAACCATCGGTTCCGAGGCCTTTGTCAAGGCCAAGCTGCTAAAGGTATATTTCCCCGCCGGCATACAAGCCGTCGGCTCCGAGGCCTTTGCGGGCACGGCGGTGAATTACCTGTACTTTGACGGCATGACCCTGCCGGACATCGCCTCCGACGCCTTTGAGGGCCTTAGCATCACGGATGTGGACCTGAACTGGAAGGCCTCCAAGCAGGCCATGCTGGACGCTCAGGCAGCCTTTGACGCCATGGGCCAAAGCGCCCGCGTGTGGCGCATGCAGAATCCCAACGCGGATTATCCCAGTGACGGGCTGAGCACCTACGAAAACGGCCTGATGACCGGCTACACCGGACAAATGACCCACATCCGCCCCTGGGACACCTTTGACGGCGAAACCATTACCGGCATCGCCGACGGAGCGCTGAAGGGCAACCAGACGGTGGAATACTTTTCCGTTCCTTATAATGACGCGTTCGTTTCCATCGGCGCGGAGGCCTTTGCGGACAGCGCGGTAAAGGAAGCGGACCTGTTTGATTCCGTAACCCACATCGGCGAAGCGGCCTTCCGGAACTCTGCCCTGGAAACGCTCACCCTGCCCGCGTCTGTTCAGGCTGTGGGCGAATACGCCTTCGCAGGCTGCGCCCAGCTGAAAACAATTACGCTGCTCTGCGACCCCGCCATTTTGCCCGACAGCGCCTTTGCGGGCTGCAATGGCGTGACCACCCTGCGCACCGCCCTTGACGGCGGGGAGGACAGCATAGCCCTGGCATCCGCTTTGGGCCTGAACATTCCCGGCCTGCAGCCCACTGCGGAGCCGACGATGGAACCTACGCCCGAACCCACGCCGGAGCCCACTGCGGAACCGACGATGGAGCCTACGCCCGAACCCACCCTGGCGCCCACCGCCGCGCCCGTGCCGCCTGCCCCGGCGGACTATGAACGGCTTGGCGGCGTGTGGTACCTAACCGCCATGGAGATGGGCGGCCAGACCATGAACCCGGCGGACTTTGGGGTGAGCATCGTGATGAGCCTGAACGCCGACGGCACAGCGGAAACGCAGGGGCCGGACGAAAACGCGCTGGGCCAATGGACGGCCCAGGAGAACGGCGTGCTGGTGACGCTGAACGGCAGCACGGAATTGCTTGCCCTGCAGGAGGACGGCTCCCTGCGTGGGGAAGAAGAGGGCGCGGGCATGGTGTTTGCCAGGGAAGCGCCGGAGGGACCTTCCTTTTCTCCCGCCCCGGCAGTCGCCGCCCGCCTGGAAGAATTTGGCGGAAGGTGGCAAGCCGCCTATATCGTCAGCGAGGATATGACGATTCCCGCCGACGGCCCCTTGGCCGCCGGGCTGTGCGATATGGTTTTCGGCACCAGCGATTTGACCGTGGCCATCGACGGGCTGCAGGTGAGCTTATTTGGCCGGGAGGAAACCTTCGCCTTTGAGGACGGGCAATTGAAGCTTGCCTTCGATTCCCCTGAAGGGCAGGATTTGTCCTTCCTAAATGAAATCATTTCCCTGCGGCAGGACGGCATGCTTTCCGTAGACACCATGGGCGTGACCATTTATTGCCAGAAAATAGAAGGCCCCCAAATCCAGGCCAATCCCAAGGGCGAAACGGGCGATATTCCCCTGGAGGTAAAATTTGTGTGCACCAGCGCCGATTCCAGCGGCCACATTCTGGACGCTTCCGCCCTGGGCGCTGAATACGCCATCCTGTTCCACGCCGACGGCACGGCGGACTTTACCATGTCGGGCGCGCAGGTGCCGGGGCTTACCTGGTGGGTGGAGGACGGCGCGGCGGTGATGAATTATTACGGCGCGGGCCAGCTTCGCTTTACGCCCAATGAGCAGGGCCTGAGCCTGGATTTCTTTGGCTCCATGATTATGCAGTTTGAGGCGGTCCCGTAATGGGGGCAGGCACCTGCCGCGCAGCTTCGATCAATACCAAAATTTTGACAAGTTTTCGGGACTTTTTTACCTTGCGGGATGGCTGTAAATCGTGTATAATGATAAGTGAAGGGAGGGAGCGCAATGTCTGAACGGTTTGAAACTACAAAGCTGCGCCCGCTGCCGGAGGGAAACGAAACTGCATCCGATATTCTCGCGCATGTCTACCGCGCGCTGCAGGGAAAGGGCTACGACCCCATTACCCAGCTGGTGGGCTATGTGCTTACTGGCGACCCTACATATATCACCAGCTTCCAGGGTGCCCGCAGCCTGATTTGCCGGCTGGAGCGGGATGAAATTTTGGAAGAATTGGTGCGCTTTTATGTAGAAAACAAGCTGGACCGATGAGCGGCAGGATTCTGGGCCTGGACGTGGGCGATAAACGCATCGGCGTGGCTTTGAGCGATGAAATGCAGTGGATTGCTTCCCCCCACAGCGTATACAACCGGGTGGGCTATGGGCCGGACGTAAAGCATTTTCAGAAATTATACGCGGAAAACGGCGCCGTGCTGGTGGTGTGCGGGCTGCCCAAAAATATGGATGGGTCGGTGGGCTTTCAGGCCGAAAAGGTGATGGCCTTTGCGGACAAGCTGCGGGAAGCCGGGCTACCGGTGGAATTTCAGGATGAGCGGCTTTCCACTGTGTCCGCCCACCAGGCGCTGATTGAGGGCGGCATGCGCCGGGACGAGAGAAAAGGCACTGTGGACAAGGTGGCCGCCGCCGTGATCCTGCAAAGCTATTTGGATAGCAGGCCCCAGCGCTGATTCTTAGCCTTTCCTGCCGGAAACGGCATGATTGAATAGATTTGGAGGATATTATCCATGGCAGACGATATCAAGAACAATGTACCCGAAGAAGAAGAGCTTCCCGAAGGCATTATTGAGCTGACCGATGAGGATGGCGTGACCAGCCAGTTTGAATACCTGACCACCATCGACCACGAGGGCGAATTGTACGTGGTGCTGATGCTGCTGGGCGATGAACAGCAGGACGACGAAGAGGGCGAAGTGCTGATCCTCAAGATCGAAAAGGACCCCGAAACCGACGAGGACATTTACGTGTCCGTGGACGACGAGGAGGTTTCCCAGGCCGTGTTCAACAAATTCCTGGTCATGATGGACGAGGAAGAAGAGGAATAAGCGGATTCTGATTGCGCGAAAAAGGGGCTGTCGTAAGACAGCCCCTCAGAGCATCGACAATGTCGATGCTCTGCCATCGAAAGTCTGCAAGCAGTCTTTCGATGGGAACATCAAT
>CAMOHY010000175.1 GCA_946615495.1 uncultured Clostridia bacterium | reverse complement strand
CGTCCTTCAGGTACACATCCAGCGGCACCAGGGCGTAGCCCTGCCGCTGCACCTGGCTGCCCAGCTTGCGGATTTCGCTTTTATGCAGCAAAAGGCGCTTGGGACGCAGCGGGTCGGTGTTAAAGATGTTTCCCTGCTCGTAGGGGCTGATGTGCATGCCCTGAACAAAGATTTCGCCGTTTTTTACCATGGCGAAGCTTTCCTTCAGGTTCACCTTGCCCTGACGCATGGACTTTACTTCCGTGCCCTTCAATTCGATGCCGCACTCAATGCTTTCTTCGATGAAGTAGTCATGCCGGGCTTTTTTGTTTTGCGCGATGGGCTTGACGCCCTTTTTCTTGGCCACCGGCATTTCCCTCCTTCAGCTGTCCTTCTCCGTGGTGCAGCCATGATTGTACCACAAAACAAATGGAATTGCAATGGCGGGTTTCATCGTGTATAATATGCTCAGGGAGGGATGAGCATGCAGGAAAAGCAATGGGCCGTCAGCGCCCGGCAGGCCTCTTATACCTTGTCCGCGCTGAGCCTGGAGGAACGGAACGCCGCGCTGCGGGGCATTCAGGCGGCAATTAAAAAAAACGCGGCGGATATATTTGCGCAAAACGCTTTGGATATGGCTCAGGCCGCGGAAGAAAGCCTGGCCGCGCCGCTGCTCAAGCGGCTGAAATTTGACGAAGGGAAACTGAGGGACGTGCTCGGCGGCCTGAATTCCCTCTTGTCGCTGCCGGACCCGCTGGGCCGGGTGTCCCTGGCGCGGGAATTGAGCCCTGGGCTGAATTTGTACCGGGTCAGCTGCCCCATTGGCGTGATCGGCGTGATCTTTGAATCCCGGCCCGACGCGCTGGTGCAAATTGCTTCCCTGTGCCTCAAAAGCGGAAACGCCGCGCTGCTCAAGGGCGGCCGGGAGGCGCTGCGCACCAACCGCGCCCTGATGGCCGCCATGCGGGAGGGGGCCGCGGGCATTCTGCCCGACGGCTGGGCCACGCTGCTGGAAAGCCGCGACGACGTGAACGATATGCTCTCCCAGGATGAGAGCATCGACCTTATTATCCCCCGCGGCAGCAACGCCTTCGTCCGCTATATTATGGATCATACCCGCATCCCCGTCATGGGCCACGCGGAAGGGCTGTGCCACACCTATGTGGACGCTTCCGCGGCAGTGGACATGGCGGTGCGCGTGGTGGTGGACGCCAAAACGCAGGCCCTGGCCGTGTGCAACGCCACGGAAACGCTGCTGGTGCACCGGGACATCGCCGGCGCTTTCCTGCCGCCCTGCGCGGAAGCGCTGAAGAAAAAGGGGGTGGAGCTTCGGGGCGACGAAAGGACGCGGGCGCTGATTTCCTGCCGTCCCGCCGCCGGGGAGGATTGGGCCACGGAATATCTGGACGCTATATTGTCCATTAAGGTGGTGGATTCCCTGGAGGAAGCCATCGCGCATATCAACCATTTTGGGTCCCACCACACCGACGCCATCATTGCCCAGGATGAGGCGGCCCAGCGGCGCTTCTTGGCGGGGGTGGACAGCGCCGGGGTGTATGTGAACTGCTCCACCCGCTTTGCCGACGGCTTCCGCTATGGCTTTGGCGCCGAGGTGGGCATCGCCACCGGCAAGCTGCATGCCCGCGGCCCCGTGGGGCTGGAGGGGCTGTGCACGTATAAATATCATCTGTTGGGCTCCGGCCAAACGGTGGAGGACACCGTGAACGGCGCCATTCATTATACCCATCGGGACCTGTGAACGATTCCTCTCTATACTCAGGAGGCGGACGGATGAACGTTTTATCCTTTGACGTGGCTGTAATCGGCGGCAGCTTGGGCGGCGTGCAGGCCGCGCGGGCAGCCTGCGAAATGGGGCTGAAGGTGTACCTGTGCGAAGAAACGGACTGGATCGGCGGGCAATTGACCAGCCAGGCCGTGCCGCCGGATGAGCATGACTGGATTGAGGAGCAGGGGGCCACGGCCAGCTATCTGCGCTATCGAAAAATGGTGCGGGACTATTACAGGAGCCTGCCGCAGGCATCCCCCGCCATGCGGGGGCAGGACCGCTTCTGCCCCGGCAACAGCTGGGTGAGCCGCCTGGCCCACAGCCCGCGCCTGGCCCACGCGCTGCTCTGCGAAGAATTGCGCCCCTATGAGGAGCAAGGGCTGCTTACGCTGCAAAGGAACGCCCGCTGCGTGTCCGCCCAGGTGCGGCAGGACAAGGTAGAGTCTGTTACTGTGCGCGGCGGGGACGGGGAGGAAATTTGCGTTCGGGCTTCTTATTTTCTGGACGCTACGGACATGGGCGATCTGCTGCCGCTGACGGGCACGGAGTACCGGGTGGGCGCGGAAAGCCGGGCGGAAACGGAGGAGCCCCATGCGCCCCAGCAGGGCGACAGCCAGGACCAGCAGCCCGTGACCTGGGTGGCCGCCCTCGCGTTGGACAAGGAACGCCAGCCCATGGAAAGGCCGGACAGCTACGGCGAATTTTCCCGCGTGCAAATTGACGGCGTGCCCCTGCTGGGCTGGACGGCCATTGGAGCCCAAGGCCTGAGCCGCTTTGCCTTTGGAGACGGGGAAAACCCGGATAAGCCTCTGGGATTGTGGAGCTACCGGCGCATCCAGTACCCGCCCTATTATACCGACGGCCGGCCGGAAATCAGCCTGCTCAACTGGCCCCAGAACGATTACGTGCTGGGCAGTGTGGTGGATAATCCCCGCGCGGCCGAGCATTTGCGCCTTGCCCGCGAGCTGACCCGCTGCTGTGCCTATTGGCTGTGGGAGCAGGGCTATCCCGTGCGCCTGGACGGAGGGGAAACCGGCACCAAGGACGGCCTGGCCAAGGCGCCCTATATCCGGGAATCCCGCCGCATTTTGGCCCTGCATACCATCCGGGAGCAGGAAATCGCGGAAAGGCTGAATCCCCGTCCCGTGCGGCTGCGGGACAGCGTGGGCGTGGGCCATTACGCCATGGACCTGCACCTGACCACCCGCACCCATACCAGCATGTACCAAAGCGCCCAGCGCTTTGAAATACCGCTTTCCGCCATGATTCCCGTGCGGATGAAAAATTTGCTGCCCGCCTGCAAAAACATCGGGGCCACCCACATCACCGGCGGCTGCTTCCGCCTGCACCCAGTGGAATGGACGGTGGGGGAGGCGGCCGGATATTTGGCGGCCTACTGCCTGCGCCATGGCTGCGCGCCCCGCCAGGTGCTGGAGGACAGAATGGAGGATTTCCAGGCGCTGCTGGCGGAAAAGGGCTTTCAGCTGCATTGGAAGGAAGAAAAATAAACGCGCAGGCGGAGCGCGCCTGCGAAAAACTTGTGTTTTCCCTTCTTTTCGGCTATAATATTTTCGGTATTTTTGGGAAGGAGCAAAAGAAATTTGGGTATTCTGTCTGGCCTGCGCAGCGACCCTGTGGGTACGCTGATCGTTTTATTATATCAGATTCCGGCGATTTTGATCGCCCTGACGCTGCACGAGCTGGCCCACGGCTACGTGGCCTACCGCTGCGGCGACCCTACCGCCCAAATGATGGGGCGGCTCACCTTTAACCCCTTAAAGCATCTGGACCCCATCGGCACGCTGTTTATGGTGCTGTTCGGCTTTGGCTGGGCCCGGCCCGTGCCGGTGAATCCCCGGAATTACAAGCGCTTCCGGCGGGATGACCTGCTGGTGTCCATTGCCGGGGTGGCAATGAATTTTTGCCTGTTCTTTTTTGTCACGGCGCTGATGATCGGCCTGAACCAGCTGATGTGGAAGCCGGAGGTGTGGGCCTTGGGCAGCTTGACCACGCCCAGGGAATTTTTGGGCTTTGAAGGCGTGAATTTTTATTCCATCCTCAGCGGGGATGAAACCCTAATCGTGGAAAAGGCCACCCAGTACGTGCAGAGCGTAAGCGGCAACCAGGCGTATTTGAGCCTGCTCACGCCCCAGCAGTTCCGGGGTATGGGCATTGCCTACTCTGGCGGCGGAGACTATTATTTCACGGTGGACGCGCTTTCCACCTACCTGCGCTTTCCCTGGATGATTTATTTGCAGCGGTTTTTCATGTTCTTTGCCCGCATTAACCTGAGCTTGGCGGTGTTCAACCTGCTTCCCATCCCGCCCCTGGACGGCTACCATGTAGTGAACGATATTTTCCTGCGGGGCCGGCTGCATATTCCCGCCCGCGTGGTGAACCTGCTTATGATGGCTATGCTGGCCCTGTTCTATTTTACGGATATTTTTTCCGTGGCCATCGGCAAGGCGGTTTCCTTTGTGCAGGGCGGCGTGCTGGGCGCGCTGCTGATGATATTCGGATTGGGGTAAGGATTTTATGGCGCTTACGCTGCATTTGAGCCAGTTTGACGGGCCGCTGGACATGCTTTTGTTTCTGATTGGCAAAGCGAAAATCAACATCCGGGATATTTTCGTTTCCCAGGTGACGGACCAGTATATCCAATCGGTGCAGAACGCGCCGGACTTGGATATGGACGATGCCAGCGCCTTCATTTCCATGGCGGCCACGCTGCTGGAAATCAAAAGCCGGGCGCTGCTGCCCAAGCCGCCCGCCCCGGAGGAGGAGGACCCGGAGCAGGCCCTGATCCGCCAATTGGAGGAATACCAGCGCTTCAAGCAAATCGCCCAGGATATGCAGGGCTTTGAAAAGGCCGCGGCCCAGATGTTTGAAAAGCTGCCGGAGGAATATCCCCTGCCGCCCGCCAACCTGGAATTGACGGGCCTTACCATGGATGGGCTGCTTTCCGCCTTCGCGCGGGTAATGGCCCGCGTGCCGGAGGAAGAGGAGGAAGCGGTGCACGCCGCCCGCCGCATCGTGCGGGATGAATACACCGTGCCCCGCTGCACCGCCCATATTTTGAAAAAGCTGAAAAAAGGCCCCGTGCGCTTTGAGGAATTGTTTTCCCCGGAGCCCAGCCGGGACGAGGTGGTGACGCTGTTCCTGGCTCTGCTGGAATTGCTGCGCCTGGGCCGGGCGGGCGTAAAGCAGGAGGGTATTTTTGGCGAAATGGTGCTGGAGCCCCTGGAGGGCGCCGCGGAGGGGGATTTGCAGATCGATGGATACGTCTGAATTGGCCCATGTGATCGAGGCCATTTTGTTTGTGGCCGGGGAGCCGGTGAATATCAAGGATTTGCAGCGGGCGCTGGAGGCCACGGAAAGCGAAACGCTGCTGGCCATCGCCGCCCTGGACAGCGATTACAGCTACCACCGGCGGGGCATTACCCTCAAGCGCTTTGGCGAGCACGTGCAATTGTCCACCCGGGCGGAATACGCTCCCTACGTGGAGCGGCTTTTGCAGCCCGTGCAAAAGCAAAGCCTTTCCCAATCCGCCCTGGAAACCCTGGCCGTGGTGGCCTACCGCCAGCCCGTGACGCGCCTGGATATCGAGGCCGTGCGCGGGGTGAAATGCGATTATTCGGTGCAGAGCCTGGTGAA
>CAMOHY010000174.1 GCA_946615495.1 uncultured Clostridia bacterium | reverse complement strand
GACTTGCGACGATTGAGGATGCGGCTCTGCAGCGCTACGTTGACCGGAATGAAGCAACGCCAGAACGGAAAAGACTCCCAAAGATGATAAACTTTTAGATTGAGAACAGTATAAATAGGGCTGTCTCACAAACAAAAAGGCGCACAAAAAAACATGACGGGAAGCTGTTGGGGCGAATATGCTTCGCCTGGCCAGACGCTCCCGTCATGTTGCGGAAAAGTCAGTTGATTCAGCGTGTTTCATGCGGGCGGATGATATCCGCCCCTACAGCGCGGGTCAACCAATGCTGCATTTGTGCGCTTTTTACAACGTGAGGCAGCCCCTATTTCTTTGGGTTATTTCGCCAGCTCCACGGCAATTTTAGAGGCCAAACGCACATTATTCAGCACCAGCTGGATATTGCTGGCCAGGCTTTCCCCGCCGGTGAGCTCGCACACGCGGGCCAGCAGGAAGGGCGTGATAGCCTTGCCCTTCACGTGCTGTTCATCCGCTTCCTTCAAAGCCTGGTCGATGGCGGCGTTGATGGTATCGGCGGGCATGGCGTATTCATCGGGAATGGGGTTGGTAATCAGCATGCCGCCGGGATAGTCCATTTCCCGCTGGGCGCGGATGAAGGAAGCGATTTCCGCCGGGCTGTCCGCCCGGTAATCCACGGAAAAGCCGCTGTGGGGGGTGTAGAAGGCGGGCAGCTCCTTGGTCTGATAGCCCAGCACGGGCACGCCCTTGGTTTCCAGGTATTCCAGGGTCAGCCCCAAATCCAAAATGGACTTGGCCCCGGCGCAAATGACCGCCACCGGGGTTTGGGACAATTCCTCCAGGTCGGCGGAAATATCCATGGTGGTCTCCGCGCCCCGGTGCACGCCGCCGATGCCGCCGGTGGCAAAAATTTTAATGCCAGCCAGGGCCGCAATAATCATCGTGGCCGCCACGGTGGTGGCGCCGTCGGCCTTTTTGGCCACCAGGATGGGCAAATCCCGGCGGGAGGCCTTGGTCACCTTGGTGCCTTCCCGGCCCAGATAATCGATTTCCTCCTCGGTCAGCCCGGCGCACAGCTTGCCGCCGATGACGGCGATGGTGGCAGGCTCCGCCCCGCAGGCCCGCGCCGCCGCTTCGCAGCGCAGCGCGGTTTCCACGTTCTGGGGGTAGGGCATGCCGTGGGAAATGATGGTGCTTTCCAGAGCGATCACCGGGCGGCCCTCCTTCAGCGCCATTTCCACTCTGGGGGATAATTTGATATGCTTGTTCAGGTTCATCATCGTTCTTCCTTTCAAAAAACCTTTCTTTTCAAACCGGTAATAGGCGAATTGCCCGTCCTGTCCAATCGGACGGAACCCCACCTTTTTGAGCACGTGGCGGCTGCGGGCGTTGGTCCGCAGGGCGTCGGCGCTGACCGCCCGCATATTCAGCTGGGAAAAGGCGTAATCCACGGCCAGCCTCTCCGCCTGGGCGCCGAAGCCCCGGCCCTTCACGCCGTCGTTTTGCAAGTGGATGCTCAGGGCGCATTCCCGCCGCTGCCAGTCGATGCGCTTGAGCTGCACTTCGCCGATGGGCCGTCCTCCCAGCAGCACGGCGAACACGACGCGGGAAGGCTCCTGAAGGCGGTCAAAATACCGGTCCACCGTTTCCGGATCGTACCGGTACGGAGAAAAGCGGGAAAGATCGCCGTACACCGCGGGGTCGTTTTCCCACTCGGAAAACAACTGGTGGCACAGGCCGCGGGTCATGACGGTTAAACTGATCGTTTCCATAGTTACAGACTGCACAATTCCGGGTCGATGGCCCCCAGGCGGTTGATGGTCAAAATGGCGTATTTCCCATCCTGCACCGCGCCGGGATTGAGCAGCAGAATGCCGCTGCGCCATTCCATTTTCTGATAATGCGTGTGGCCGTACAGGGCGGCGTGGCACTTTTCCTCCATGGCCAATTGCAGCAGGCCGTCCGTGCCCTCCCGCACGTGCTGGTAGTGCCCGTGGGTCAAAAGAATTTTGGCGCCGGACAAGGTGACAAAGTCCAGGGTGTCGCTGCGGAAATGGTCGCAGTTGCCCGCCACCTGATAAACAGGGGGCAAATCCACTTCCAAATCCTTTAAATCCCAGTACCCGTCGCCCAAATGGAGGATGGCGCCGATGAGCCCCGCCTGTTCCGCCACCATCAGGATGGTGGAAAGGCGGCCCGTGGCCCCGTGGGAATCGCTTACAACCACAATGCGCATGCCGAACTATTGTCCTTTCATTCCGCCTGAATTCGCAATTCATAAAAGAAGCGCAGCCACGGAGGACGGCGGTTCAGCTCCTCCGCAAATTTTTCCAAAGATCGTTTGCCCGTCCGCCGGTCCAGCAGGGCGAACATATTCACGATGGGATCGGAGGAAGCAAGGCTCGCCTGAATATCCTGATTCCGATAGACCGTCAGCGCCCGGCAGAATTCATCATCCGTGTATTCAGTGCGGGCTTCAAGAGGATATTGTTCCATCAGCTTCCAAAAACCCGCCCAGTAATTCTGGATGCTGCCGGGCTTATCCTTTTGAGCGATAAAATAGGAATTCACGGTTTCCCAGGAAAAACGCTTGACCTGCTTTCCATCCACGCAGATTTCAAAGATATGGCAGCCGTCCATGCCCACAAACCGGGTGCAGCCGTAGCGCACCCGTCCCTTCAGCGCCTCCGCCAGCATATCCTGCTCCAGGTACTTTCGCATCCCGCTCCAGGAGCCCAGGACCTTTCCGTCAGCCAATTATAATTCCTCCAGGTAGGGCAGCATCAGCCGCATGGCGTTGGCCCGGTGGCTGATGCGGTTCTTTTCCTCCTGAGCCATTTCGGCGAAGGTTTCGCCGCTGAGATATTCAAAATAGGGGTCGTAGCCAAAGCCGCCCTCCCCGCGGGGGGTGAAGGTAATCACGCCGGGGCAGGTGCCGCGGACGGTTTTTATTTCGCCGTTGGGAAGGGAAAGGGCCATGGCGCACACGAATTCGGCGGTACGGTCCTCGGCGGGAATATCGGCCATGTTGGCGATCAAAAGGTCGTTATTGGCTTTATCGTCCCCATGGCGGCCGCAGTAGCGGGCGGAGTGGACCCCCGGCGCCCCATCCAGCGCGTCCACGGAAAGGCCGCTGTCGTCCCCCAGGGCGCAAAAGCCGGTGGCTTTTGCCACGGCGCGGGCCTTGATGGCGGCGTTTTCCTCAAAGGTATCGCCGTTTTCGTCGATGTCCTCCTCAAAGCCCGCCTCCTTCATGGAGATCACGTTCATCCGGTCCTCCACCATATCGGAAATTTCCTGAATCTTGTGGGCGTTGTTGCTGGCAATGACCAGGGTGCGGCGGGGCGCGATATGGCGGGCCCGGCTGCCCAGAGCCTGGCGCTGGATTTCATGCAATTCGCCGATGCCTTTTTCGCCCAGGGAAAGAATTTGGGCAAGCTCGCCGCGGGTAAAGGCCCGGCCCTCCCCCGTGCCCTGCAATTCAATAAAAGCGCCGGTTTCGTCCATGACGAAGTTCATATCCGTCTGGGCCGCGCTGTCCTCCAGATAGCACAGGTCCAGACAGGGCACATCCTCCACGATGCCCGCGCTGACGGCAGCGATCTGGTGCACGATGGGGCTTTCCTTGATTTTTCCCTGCCTTATCAGCTTATCCACCGCGCAGCACAGGGCCACGAAGCCGCCGGTAATGGACGCGGTGCGGGTGCCGCCGTCGGCCTCCAGCACGTCGCAGTCGATGGTAACGGTGCGTTCGCCCAGGAACCGGCGGTCCACCGCCTGGCGCAGGGCCCGGCCGATTAAACGGCTGATTTCCACGCCCCGGCCATCCTTTTTAATGCCGTCCCGCTGCTTGCGGCGGCCCGTGGAGGCGGGCAGCATGCTGTATTCCGCGGTGAGCCAGCCCAGGCCCTTGCCCTTGAGGAAGGGCGGCACGCCTTCCTCCACCGACGCGGTGCAGATGACTCTGGTGCCGCCGCAGCGGATGAGGCAGCTGCCGTCGGCTGTGCCCACAAAATCGACCAAAATTTCACAGGGACGCAGTTCATTGGGTTTCCGGTCATCGGGACGGGCCATAGGTCATTCCTCCTTGGTTTTGTATCGTTCAAGGGAATCGTTCAAGCAACGCGCCTAAAACTCTTTCATTCTTCGTGCCTTTCCTGGTGATACTTGGGTCCCAGGGCGGCATAGCGGCGGGTGATCCATTTGCAGATGCCGTCCAATCCGGGGTAGATCATGCGCTCAGAAATGTTGATATAGTCCAGCTTATCCCGAATTTCCAGCTTTACCCTGGCGGGGATGACGATGCGGCGGAAGCAGTCCTCCATGCCGGGCAGGGCGTCCAGGGTCACGCTGGGATCGCTGCACACGGAAAAGAGGGCGTACTGGTTGGCAATGCGGTTCACAGCGCTGGCGGGCTCAAAAAATAGGCCGAAGGGCTTGGAGGAAATGGCCCGCAGCGCGTCGAACCCTTCCCCTACCCGGTCCAGCATTTCCATGTTGAAAATGTTGCCCCGCTCCGCCCGCAGCATCACCTTCAGCCGGTCCGGCAATTGCAGGTTCATCCGGTCAATGTTCACGCACCAGATTACGCCGTCCCGGTCGTAGGCCTCCTGGTCCTCGGTGGCGAAGTGAGCGGCCACCAGGGGGGAATAGGTCCAGTCCAGCAATCGGGTGGGCAGGCCGAACTGCTGGGCCAGGGCCAGCAGCTGCCAAAAGGACGTAACATGCTGCAAATCGGCATAGCCGTATTTTTTAAAGGACCTGAGCATCTGCTTTTCCAGCGTAAGGTCGTGGGAACACACCCGGTTCAGGCTGGGCACCAGCCCCCATTCGTTGTCCGCCATGCCCCGATACACGCAGTTGTCCCGGTAGCGCTGAATGGCCTCGTCCCACACATCCTGAAAAATGGCGGACTGCAATTCATTCCAATCGTGAATGACCGTTACCTGCAAGCTCATTGCTCCTTTCAGGCGGGCAGCCAAGCCAAAGCCCGCTTCATCATTCTGCTTTGCGGAGGGCCCCATGAAACGAAACTACCAAATCGAAATGGAAGAAGAAATCAAGCGCCTGAACGGCCGCCGGCCCACCCTGCTTTTGCACAGCTGCTGCGGCCCCTGCTCCAGCGCCGTGCTGGAAAGGCTGTGCGAAAATTTTGAAGTGACGGTGCTTTACTACAACCCCAACATTGAGCCGGAGGAGGAATACCGCCACCGGCTTAGGGAGCAGGAGCGGCTGCTTTCCCTGCTGCCGGGCCATATCCCGCTGCTGCCCTGCGCATACGACCACGACGCCTTTTCCGCCTTCGCCGAGGGCATGGCCTCCTGCCCCGAAGGGGGCGAGAGGTGCCTGGCCTGCTTCGCCCTGCGCCTGAACAAAACGGCCCAGGAAGCCAAGCGCCACGGCTTTGAATACTTTACCACCACCCTGTCCGTCAGCCCCCACAAAAACGCG
>CAMOHY010000173.1 GCA_946615495.1 uncultured Clostridia bacterium | reverse complement strand
TACAAAATGCCCCGCGCCACCCAGGAGGCCATCGACAAGGACGGCTGGCTGCACACCGGCGACCTGGCCTGCCGCACCCCGGAGGGCAATTTCCGCATCACCGGGCGCTTGAAGGACATGATTATCCGCGGCGGCGAAAACATTTACCCCAAGGAAATAGAGGAATTCATTTATACCCATCCCAAGGTGTCCGACGTGCAGGTGATCGGCGTGCCGGATGAATCCTATGGCGAAGAAATTATGGCCGTGGTGATTCTGAAAGAAGGACAAACCATGACCGAGGACGAATTAAAACAATTTGTGCGCGACCACATGGCCCGGCACAAGACCCCCCGCTATGTCCAGTTTGTGGACGCCTTCCCCACCAACGCCGCGGGAAAAATTCTCAAGTACAAGATGCGTCAGGACGCGGTGGAGCTGCTGAAGCTGCAAAAGGCCAACAGCATCGAAACGGCGTAATACGGAGGTGATCCTCGCTTGTTTTACCACGCGTCGCCGGCGGGCGGGATCACGGTATTGGAGCCCAGAATATCCAATCACGGCGTCCCTTTGATTTACTTTTCGTCAAAAAGGGAAAACGTGCTGGTTTATCTGAGCAACGCCATCGAAAAATACTGCCGGGAAACGGGCTTTCGTTACGATGGCGGCTGGCAGAAGTGGGGCCCCTACGGCTTTGAGCGGGACGGCAGGCAGCGGCTGGAGGAGTATTATCCCCATGCGCTTGAAAGCACCTATGCGGGCGTTTCCGGCTACATATACAGCGCGGAAAGGATTACGGATTCCGGCTTTCAGGTGCAAATTCCAAGCGTGACCGCCAGCCGCCAGCCCGTTCAGGTTACAGGCGCAGAATATATACCGGATGCCTATGCCGCGATTCTTCAAGCGGAAAAAGACGGCTTGATTGCCATTGTCCGGTATGAGGAAATGACGGACAAGATGAAGGAATGGAACAGAAAAACCATCCGGCAGGAGTATGAAGCAGCCGGAAACCATCCGGAATACCGCCATTTTCTGCTGGGCAATTTTCCGGATATTTTGAAGGACATAAAATAACTTTCCCATACACATTCAGAAAGGAAGCGTCATCATGGAAATCAAAATGAACCTGACCAAAACTCCCAAGGAAAAGCCGGACCAGAGCAAGCTGGGCTTTGGCAAATTCTTCACCGACCACATGTTCATCATGGACTGGGACAGCGAAAATGGCTGGCACGACGCCCGCATCGAGCCCTTCGGGCCGCTGGTGCTGCATCCCGCCGCTACGGTGTTCCACTATGGCGCGGAAATTTTTGAGGGCTTGAAGGCTTACCGCCGCCCCGACGGCGACGTGCAATTGTTCCGCCCCTGGGAAAACATTAAGCGCCTGAACAATTCCGCGGAGCGCCTTTCTTTGCCCCAGGTGGACGAGGAATTTACCCTGGACGCACTGAAAAAGTTCGTGGCTCTGGAAAAGGACTGGGTGCCCTCTGAGCCTGGCACCAGCCTGTATCTGCGGCCCTTCCTGTTTGGCAACGACGAAACCCTGGGCGTGCACACCATTCACCATGCCAAGTTCGTCATCATCGCCTCTCCCGTGGGCGCTTATTACGCCGAAGGCCTGAACCCCGTCAAGATCATGATTGAAACCCAGGACGTGCGCGCGGTGCGCGGCGGCACGGGCTACACCAAGTGCGGCGGCAACTACGCGGCCTCCATGCGCGCGGGCGACCGGGCGGCGGCCGAGGGCTATTCCCAGGTGCTGTGGCTGGACGGCGTGGAGCGCAAGTACATTGAAGAAGTGGGCGCCATGAACGTCATGTTCTTAATCAACGGCGTGGTGGTCACGCCCGCCCTGACCGGCTCCATCCTGCCCGGCATCACCCGCAAGAGCTGCATTGAGCTGCTGCGGGAAATGGGCTACAAGGTGGAGGAGCGGCTCCTGTCGGTGGAAGAATTGTCCGCCGCGCTGCGGGACGGCACCCTGGAGGAAGCCTGGGGCTGCGGCACCGCCGCCGTTATTTCTCCCATTGGCGAATTGCGCATGGGCCAGGCTCACTATCAGGTGGCCGATGGCGGCATCGGCAAGCTGTCCCAGAAGCTGTACGACACGCTGACCTCCATTCAGTGGGGCGTGGCGGAGGATACCCACAGCTGGACCTGCAAGGTGTAACCGATATGAAAAAGGCCGGACGGCACGCGCCGTCCGGCCTTTTAGCGCATCGGCAAAGCCCAGGAAAGTATGAAAGGGCCGCAGCCCTTTCATCAGCAATCCGCAGGCGGCGGCATGTACGCCGCCGAGGAGCGGCTGAAAGCCGCTTCCTCTATCAATTTGCGGCCGTAAAATGAGCATTTCCAGGCTGAGCTGCCTGGAAATGCCATTTTACAGCAAATTGATGTTCCCATCGAAAGACTGCTTGCAGGCTTTCGATGGCAGAGCATCGACTTTGTCGATGCTCTGAAGGCCGGACGGCACACACCGTCCGGCCTTTGTTTTCGGTAAGGAAGAATCAAATCTCCCCTTGAGAGGATACCCGGTCAAAGAGGGCGGTGACGTCCTTTTCGGGAGCCTTGGAGAGGAGGGAAATGGCCACGGCGGCAAGGAGGCCGCAGAGGAAGCCGGGAATGATTTCGTACAGGCCGATGGAGCTTAAGAAGGCCAGCCACAGAATATCCACCGCGGCGCCCGCCACAATGCCGGCCACGGCGCCGCCGAAGGTGAGCCGGCGCCAGAACAGGCTGAGCAGGATGACGGGACCGAAGGCCGCGCCGAATACGCCCCAGGCGTTGGAAACCAGGGACATAATGGTGCCGCTGGCGGGATTGGAGGCAATGAGCAGGGCGGCGATGGAAATGACCAGCACCACGATGCGGCCCGTCCAGAGCATTTCCTTATCGCTGGCCTTGTTTTTGCGGATGATGGGCTTATACACATCGCTGGCAAAGGCGGAAGCGCTGGAAAGCAGCTGGCTGTCCGCGGTGGACATGGAGGCGGCCAGGATAGCGGAAAGCAGGATGCCGCTGATGACCGGCGGGAAAATGCGGCGCACCATCTGGATGAACACCGTGGAGCTATCGGAAATTTCGCCCAAATACATGCGGCCAATCAGCGCGGAGGCCACGGCGAAGCCCAGAATGAGCGCTGTCCAGGTGATGCCGATGCGGGCGCTCTTGCGGATATCCTTATCGGAGCGCACGGCCATAAAGCGGATGATGATGTGGGGCATGCCAAAGTAGCCCAGGCCCCAGCCCAGGCCAGAGGCTACATCCTGCCAGGAGGTGAAAAGCCGCCAATAGCCGCTGCCCACCTGGTCCAGGGTGGATACGCCCTGGCCGCTTTGCACCAGGGCCAAGGCGAAGATGGGGGCGATGAGCAGGGCGGCCAGCATGAGCATGCCCTGGAAAAAGTCCGTCCAGGAAACGGCCGAAAAGCCGCCCAGGAAGGTGTAGGAAATGATGATGACGGCGGCCAGATACATGGCCACATTGGCGTCAATGCCTACCACGGTGTTAAAGAGGGTGCCGCAGGCCTTGATGCTGCTGGCGGCGTAAATGGTGTAGGCCACCAGGAAAATCACCGCGCAGATGACCTGCATGACCCGGCTTTTGGACAGGAACCGGTTGGTCAGGTATTGGGGAATGGTGATGGAATCCTTGGCCGCAATGGAGTAGCGGCGCAGCCGGGGCGCCTCCAGAATCCAGCTCAGGGCATAGCCGATGGCCAGGCCGATAGCGATCCAGGTTTGGCCCACGCCCAGGGCGTACACCGAGGCGGGCAGGCCCATGAGCACCCAGGCGCTCATATCCGACGCGCCGGCGGACAGGGCCGATACCCAGGGCCCCATTTTCCGGCCGCCCAGGAAATAATCCTTTTCACTGCCGCTGCGCATCCGCAGGAAGAAAAATACCCCAATGCCCAGCATAAAAATGAGATAAAGGATGAAAATGACAAGCTCCGCGTTCATTATGCGCTCTTCCTTTCTTTTCCGGAAAAAGGACGGGACGTTTTCCCGGAATGTGATTGCATATTATACATTATAATGGATGTATATTGCATCCGCAAGGGAGAAACAAAAAATGTACATTTCCCAGGAAATATGATATACTGTAAAAAAATAAAAAAGGAGAGAAAACGGATGCTGATTCAAAACGGATGGGTTCACGACGCGATTCACGAAGAAGCGTATCAGGCGGATATATTGATTCGGGATGGAAAAATCGCCGCCGTCGGCACAGGACTGAGGGACGACGAAAAGCAAACGGTGGACGCCACGGGGCTGCATGTTTATCCCGGCTTTGTGGACGCCCACAGCCACCTGGGCCTGGATTCCGACGGGGTGGGCTATGAGGGCTGGGACTATAACGAGATGAACGACCCCATCAGCCCGCAAATGCGGGGCATCGACGGCTTCAAGCCCATGCAGCCCTGCCTGCTCACCGCGGCGAAAGCGGGCGTTACCACCGTGTGCACCGGCCCTGGCAGCGCCAATGTGCTGGGCGGCACCTTCTGCGCGGTAAAGACCGTGGGCAAGCGGGTGGATGATATGGTGGTGAAGGAAGCCGTGGCCATGAAGTGCGCCTTTGGCGAAAACCCCAAACGGTGCTACCGGGATAAGGGCGTATCCACCCGCATGACCACCGCCGCCATGCTGCGGGAAACGCTGTTCAAAGCCCGCGAATACCTGGAGAAAAAAGAAGCGGCGGGGGAGGACGCGGCGAAGAAGCCCGCCTTTGACATGAAGCTGGAGGCGCTGATTCCGGTATTGAAGCGGGAAATGCCCTTGAAGGCCCACGCCCACGCGGCTGAGGATATTTTTACGGCCCTGCGCATCGCCAAGGAATTCAACGTAAAAATCACGCTGGAGCACGTAACGGAAGGGCACCTGATTGCCAGCGAATTGGCAAAGGAAAACGTGCCCTGCGCGGTGGGCCCATCCCTCAGCCACGCCAGCAAATTTGAGCTGCGGAACAAAACCTTCGATACTCCCGGCATCCTGGCCAGGGCGGGCCTGCAGGTATCCATCATTACCGACGCCCCGGTGATTCCCCAGGAATATTTGCCCCTGTGCGCCGGGCTGGCCATCAAGCACGGCATGGACCCCTTTGCCGCGCTGCAGGCCATCACCATCAATCCCGCCCGTCACGGCGGCATTGCGGACCGGGTGGGCTCCATTGAGGTGGGCAAGGACGCGGACCTGGTGCTGTGCGGCGGTTCGCCCTTTGATACGGACCCGGATATCCGTGCGGTGTATATCGATGGGAAAAAAGTGGAATAATACTAAAATCTTTTCAAAAGCAGACATGTTTTCGGCCCTTTTCCGTTCTCACGTCGCTTCGTTCCAGGCAACGTAGCGCTGCTACGCCTCCCTCCGCTCAGCTTAGTCAGAACGAAAAATGTCTCGAAAATCTTGTCTCCTTTTAATCAGATTTTAACAAGCTTGTTTTCAAGGATGAAATTCAAGTTAGAAGCCAACAAAGGGAACGT
>CAMOHY010000172.1 GCA_946615495.1 uncultured Clostridia bacterium | reverse complement strand
GCGGCCAGGGCGTCGAAGGTGCATTGGCTGTCCCCGCCCCAATGGAGGGGATAGCGCTGGCTCCCGGCGGTGCCGCTGCGGGCCCACACCAGGTTTTCTCCCGTGACGGACTTGCAGGCCTCAAACACAGTGGCGTTGTAGAGCAGGGAATAGGTGTTGTGGAAATACTTGCCTTTGATCCGAGCGTAATGGGCGTCCTCCGGAATGCCCTCGCCAAAGTCCGTTTTGATGGCTCCCGCCCCCAGCTTCATCAAGGCGCTGATTTTTTCGCCGTACCATTTCCGGGCCTCCGGGTTGGAAAAATCCACAATCACGTCGTCCACCCAGCTGCCCTTGCAAGTTTCCGGCAGATGATAGGGATTTCCCTTTTCATCCTTGGCCAAGTATCCTTTTTCCACGGCCTCCCGGTAATGCGCGTTGTTTTCCTTGGGCGGAATGAAATTGTACTGCCACAGGGACACATGGAAGCCGTCCTTTTTATACGCGGCCAGGTGCTTTTCCGGGTCGGGGAATCTTTGTTCGGAGAATTTCAAGTCGCAGTTCCAGTCCTCCTGAAACCAGGCGGTGTCCAGGTGCAGCACGTCGCAGGGAATATCGTGCTGCCGCACTTGGCGGGCAATCTCGTCCGTCACCTCCCAGGAGGTGTAGCTGTTCCGGCTCATCCACAGCCCGAAGCTCCACAGGGGCGGCAGCTTGGAAAAGCCGGTCAGGAAGCAGTAGCCCTTCAAAATGGCCTTGGGCGTTTTGCCGCCGATCACGAAATAGTCCATCTGGGGCTCCCAAACGGAAAATTGCAGAGCCCCCGCGTCCAGGGTGCCGATTTCCCATTCCGTTTGCGCGCCGGAATTCAAGAACAAGCCGTAGCCCTTGGAGGACAGGAAGAAGGGAATGTTCACATAGGTGCGGCGGCTGGTGGTGCCCACTGCGTCCTTATTGCGAAAATCCACGGTGCGCCCGTTGCGCGCGACGCTGTCAAACCGTTCCCCCAAGCCCCAGATCACTTCGTCGTTTTCCAGCTCTAAGGCTTCAAAACAGGCGGCGTCGTCCCGCAGGATGCTGACTCCGCAATCGAAAATATCCGCCGCCTTGAATTCGGATTTTTTCTGGGCGAAGAAAGGCGTTCCATCCCCATAGGCCGCCCAAATCCTGCCCGTTTCCTTCTCCACATGCACGGTGACGCGGGACGAGGAAAGGAGCCATTCCTTCTCTGTTTCTTCCCGGCGGACGGAAACCTTTTCAGGCTTGCCAATCAGCATTTTCCCCATTTCCGGAATCCCGGCAAAGGGATCGGCATAGGGGCTGGGGCCGGTCAGGGTCACGCGGAAAATATCCTCCCGCCAGAAGCATAGCGACAATTGAACCGAAGATAATACGGAACTTGCCGGACTGTACAGATGCAGGGAGGTTTCATGGGTATAGGACAGCCTGCTTTCCCTGGCTTGAGACGCGAAGGTGAATGTGCAGCCGCCGTCTGTTTCAGCGCAGGAAAGCAGCTTTCCCGGACGATGATGCACGGCAGGGTGATGGCGAAGGGCGGAAAGACCGAAGGAGCCTTCCTGCGTAGGAGCATTGTTTACAATGGATTCCTGAAATTGCGGATAAGCCTTCTGATCGGGAAGAGGCGCTTCATTCATGATCGTTTACCTTCTTTCAAGCTTAGCGGGAAGTAATTCTCCCTGAATCATAGCGCAGCAGAAAACAGCTGATATTTCAAGAAAACGATGATACATGATACCATTTACATCCCGATCAAATCAAACACGGCGAAGCTGATTGTGATCCGATGATCCGCTTTCGGATTCGCGTATTTGATTTGAACGGATTTCAGCGTCTGGCTGTAGTACCAGCCGCAACCGGCGGATTCATACTTTTTCCGGTGCAGGAAATGCGGCAGCATTTGATCGTTCAGCAGCACGTAGAAGGGCGATTTTTCGCGGTGCACCACGTCCAGATGGATGCTTTCCACAGCGGTTTCATACTTGCCGGAATGGGTAAAGCAAATTTGGGTCTGCTCTCCCGCCCGCACTTCGATGCGCGTTTTGAGATACGCGCCTCTTTGGTAATCGTTGGAAACGCCGTCGTCCTCATACAGCGTAAAGGAGGCGTCCGTATCCGGCGAGAGCAGCAGGTCAAGCGCGGTGGTTTTCTGAGTCATCAGGTTCGTCAGGCGGTTGCCGGACATGGGCAGAATGGCGCCGGAGCGGAGGAACATGGGAATGGAGGAAATGTCCACGGGTACGCTGATGGTTTGCCCGGACGCAAACTGCTCCCGCGTGCGAAAATCGTACCAGTATTCATTGTGGGGCAGCTTCGGCAGGTAGACCGGCCGCGCCGTCTGGCCTTTTTCCACCACGTTGGCAACGAGCACGCTGTCGCCCCACATGAAATCGACGCCCTCCCGGTAGGTGGAAGGGTCGTGCTGGAACGCGCTGCACAGCGCCTCCATGATGGGCAGCCCGGTTTCATGCGCCCGGCGTTCCAGGGAATACAGATACGGGCTCATCCGGTAGCGCAGGTTGATAGCGTCGCGGACGTATGGCTTCATGCCGCTGTACATCCAGGGCTCCGTAACGGTGTTGTCGGTGTTGGTGGAATGGACGGAAAAACGCGGAAAGAAAATACCGCTCTGCACCCAGCGGACAAACAGCTCCGCTTCCGGCGCGGGGCCGTAGAAGCCGCCCACGTCGCAGCCGTGGTTGGCAACGCCGGACAGGCCCATGCCCAGGATGGTGGCGATGTTGTATTTCAGGGTTTTCCAGCTGGTCAGGTTGTCCCCCGCCCACACCTGGGCATAGCGCTGAATGCCAGCGTGGCCCGAACGGCAGACCGTGTAGGGCCGCACGTTTCCGTGGTATTCCTCAATGGCCTCGTTGGACAGGCGGCACATCAAATTGGACATGACGGCCTTGACCGCGCCGATGGTAGTCTCCTTTCCTTCGCCGCAGACCAGCGCGTCCTTATCCACCATGGAATCGTATTCGCAGTTGTCGTTCCAGATGGATTCGCAGCCGTATTGCAGCAGCGCGTTTTTAATGTATTCCTTCCAATGCTCGCGAACGGCGGGATTTGTGTAGTCTATAAAAATCCCCCGGCCGCCCCACCAGGTGCCGACGCCCCAGCCCTTGTAATTGCCGGGCGAGGCGGGGGACAGGGCCGGGTCGGCGCGGACGAACATGCCTTTTTCCATCATTTCCTTCAGCATTGGATGCACCAGCAGCATGCCCGGCTTGATATTGGGCGACACCACGACGCCGCGCTGTTTCATTTTGGCAAACCAGGCGGCAGGGTCCTTGAAGCGTTTGCGATTCCAGGTGAACGTGCAGCGCTTGACGCCCTCTTCCGTTTCCACCGCGCAGTAGCCGGAGGAAAGCTGGAAGCCGTCCACGGGAATATCCTCTTCCTTGGTGGTGTCGATGAAGTCCAGGATGGCGTCGTCGCAGTCTTGAGGCAGTTCAGGGTAATACATGGAGGAGCCCAGGTAGCCCAGCGCGGCCTTCGGCAGCAGGGCGGACTTGCCGGTCAGGTCGGTGTAGCGCATAACCACGTCCCGGATGGCAGGCCCGGCGATGAGAAACAAATCCACATCGCCGGAATCGGCGGTGTAGGTGGCGTAGCGGTGCCAGTAATTGCGCTTTTCCTTGCCCAGGTTGAAGGTGCATTCCGCGGTGTTGTGGTAGAAATAGCCGACTGCCTGCCGGCTTTTTTCGTTCAGGCGGATGAAAAACGGGATGTGCTTGTACAGCGAATCCGTCTTTTCAGCGTCATAGCCCATGGCGTCGCCGGGGGCCATGGTGAGGAAGCATTCGGCTTTGTCAATTTCCCCGCCCTTTTCCCCGAAGCCGTAAAAATGGTCGTCCGCTTCGATGCGCAGGGTGTGCATCCGGCGGCGGTTGCCGTCCTCCCGGTAAGCCAGGTCGGGAATGTCCTCATGCAGCAGCGTTCCGTCCCGGTCGAAAATGGACAGATAGAACGGGTTTTTGTGCACAACGGCCCGCAGGCGGCTGCCCTGAATGACCGCCTCCTTTTCTCCGTCCGTTAAGGAAGCGGCCGCGGTTTCCACGCGGCGGCGTTCCTTTTGCATGAACGCGTCGGTGCGCGAATCCCACGCGGTCATGACGAGGCTGTAGGAGGCTTCGTCCCAGTCGCCGTCAAATCCGGCGCGGATGCGCAGGATATCGTCGGTCAAAAACCAGAGGCGAATTTCCGCGCCGTCCGCCGCGATGGAAAAATAATTGTCTTTTTTCGTAACCGCTCCCGCCTGATAGCAAACCTTCATGTTCGTTTCCTCCTATTTCAGATGGCTGGAAAAGAGCGCAATGGCGTCGTCAAACCAGCCCGCCACCTCCAGGCCGTTCCCAAGGCCGTAGCTGTGGCCGCCGCTTTTGCCGATCTTCGCCTGGTATTCCATTCCGCGCGCCTTCAAAGCGTCAATCAGCGCCAGGCTGTTCACGGCGGGTACGACGGGGTCGTCCAGGTTGGCCGTGATATAAACGGGCGGGGCGTCGGGCCTCAGGCGGGCTGGAAGATCGTAGGGCGACAGGGTGTCCATCGAAAAATTGGGGCCGCCCACCCGGCGGAGCACCGCGGCATAGCCCTCCCGCGCGGCGGAGCCCTCCGGCGCGTCCTGCCAGGCTTGGTAAAACTCGTTGAACCGCGTCGGCGCGTAGCCCAGGAACACCGCCGTGGGCTTGGGAATGCCGCCCTGCCGCCAGCTGAAACGCTCCGTCAGCAGGCATCCGGCAATGGAAGCGCCCGCCGAAAAGCCGCCCAGCAGGTAGCGTTCCGGATCGACGCCAAACAAGGCTGCGTTTTGCGCAATGAAGCGGACGGCGCCGTATACATCCTCGATGGGCAGGGGCATCACCGGCTCCTGCTTTACCCGGTAATAGAGCACGAACGCGGGATAGCCCAATGCGTTCGCCCGCGCGGCGATGGCCTGGCCCTCGATAAAGCCCCATTGCCGGTTGAAGCCTCCGCCCGGCAGGATGAGGACATAGGGCTGGTTTTCCTCTTTTTTCAGCGAAGGAAAGTATTCCAGCCACACGGTGTCCTTGTCCCAGGAGGCCAGCCGCTCCGTTTCCGGGTACACCTGGAAGTGGAGCGTTTCCCCAGTGGACGCAAGCTCCCGCATCCTTTGCAGGCCCGCTTCAAAGCCGGCCTTTTCATATCCGTAAGCCGAAAGCTTATTCTGCCAGTGGTCGGGCGTCATATAAGTAAAGATGAATTTTGCAAACTCGCCGTATGCACCGCTTTGAACCAGTTCGCCAATCGTCGTTTCTCCCGTATGCGGCAGCGCAGCCATGAAGGCACCTCCTGATTGTTTTGTTCCGAACGGAATAAGAAGAACTATCCAGATACCACCAATATACCAGATAAACCCGAAAATGGCAACTCATGAAAAACGGAAAGGAAAACGGGGCAATCGCTTACGAAAAATGTATACTGGGGGAACCCGCTCTTGGGGCTCCAAGGAGCGGTTTC
>CAMOHY010000171.1 GCA_946615495.1 uncultured Clostridia bacterium | reverse complement strand
ATGTTCTGCTCGGTCCAATCCCCGATGCCCTCCAGCACGGGAAGCAGCAGCGGCAGCACTTCCTTAGCCACGTTTTCATCACTCTTTTGCTTCTTATTGAAGAAAATGGCGGTATCGTAGTCCGGCATTTCGGCCAGGAACTGGATTTTTTCCGGAATGCGGCTGAAAATATCCGTCCGGCTCTGCATCAATTCCGCCAGGCGGCGGTAATCCATGTTTTTGCCGGAAAGCACCTTGTCAAACCAGGGCGTCGCCATGTCCAGATACTTATCAAAGTCCAGCTTGGCGATGTATTGGCTGTTCATCCAGTCCAGCTTGGTCACATCGAAAATGCCGGGAGAATTGTTGAGCCGGTGAATGTCAAAAGCCTGCACCAATTCATCCATGGTGAAAAATTCCTGGTCCGTGCCGGGGTTCCAGCCAACCAGCGCCAGGTAATTTATCAGCGCCTCGGTGAGATACCCTTTCTCAATGAAGTCGCTGTAATAGGCGTCGCCGTCCCGCTTGGAAAGCTTATGCTGGGCGTCCCGCATCACGGTGGTTAAGTGAATGTACTGAGGAATTTCCCAGCCAAAGGCGTTGTACAAAAGGTTATACTTGGGCGTGGAGCTTAAGTACTCCATGCCCCGCATCACATGGGTAATGCCCATCAAATGGTCGTCGATCACGTTGGCAAAGTTATAGGTCGGCATGCCGTCCTGCTTGATGAGCACCATATCGTCCAAATCGCTGTTGGGGAAGGCGATGTGGCCGAATACCACGTCGTCGTAGCTGGATTCGCCCTCGGTGGGGCAATTGAGGCGGATGACGTAGGGCACGCCCGCGTCCAATTTGGCCTGCACTTCTTCCTTGGACAGGTTCAGGCAATGCTTGTCATACTTGAACACTTCCCCCTTGGCTTCGGCAGCTGCCCGGCGCTCGTCCAGCTCTTCCTTGGTGCAGAAGCAGTAGTACGCCGCGCCCTTTTCCACCAGCTGCCGGGCGTAAGGCAGATACAGGCTCTTGCGCTCGCTCTGCACATAGGGGCCATAGTCGCCGCCGATATCGGGGCCCTCGTCCCAATCCATGCCGCAGCGCTTGAGGGTATCGTAAATCACCTCGGTGGCGCCTTCCACAAAGCGCTCCTGGTCCGTGTCCTCAATGCGCAGGATGAATTTGCCGCCCATTTTCTTGGCGTACAGGTAATTATACAGCGCCGTGCGCACGCCGCCCAGGTGCATAAAGCCCGTGGGCGACGGGGCAAAGCGGGTGCGAACTTCTTTCATATAAATTCCTCCTTAAGTATGCGAGGAAAGGGCTTTTGAGGCAAAAGCCCCTCCCTCGCGCTCCTTCTGAAAACCATTTCAGGAATGATGCTCGATCTATCCTGCAAACAATTTTTCCGTGTTACTTCTGAGGTTTGTATCCATCCTTGAGGCCCACCACCCGGTTATAGACGCTCTTTTCTTCGGTGGAATCCTTATCCTTGCAGAAGTAACCCATGCGCAGGAACTGGAAGGTGTCGCCCACGCCGGCATTCACCAGGGTATGCTCGCAGTAGCCATTCACCACCTGCAGGGAATTGGGGTTCACGAAGGCGGTCACGTCCTTCTTTTCCTCGGCGGAGGCGGTGTCCCATTCCTCGGTCATCAGCTGGTCATAGAGCCGGGCTTCAAAGGCGGAGCAGTCCTTGGCGTCCACCCAATGAATGGTGCCCTTCACCTTCCGGTTGGCCCCTTCGCTGCCGGAGCGGGAAGAAAGGTCGATGCTGCATTCGATACGGTCGATCTCCCCCGCCTCGTTCTTTACCACGTTTTCGCACTTGATGATGTACGCGCCCTTTAAGCGCACTTCTCCATCGGGCTTCAAGCGGAAGAACTTCTTGGGAGGAACCTCCTCAAAATCTTCCCGTTCAATCCAGATTTCCTTGCTGATGGTCACCTGGCGTTCGCCCAGTTCGGGATGATCGGGATGGTTTTCCATGGTCAGCGTGTCCGTCCAATCGTCAGGCACGTTGGTAAATACCACCTTGACAGGGTTCAAAACCGCCATCACGCGGGGCGCGGACTCGCCCAAGGCGTCGCGCACACAGGCGTCCAGCATCTGCACGTCCACAGTGGAATCCGCTTTCGCCAGGCCCACCTGCTCCACAAAATTCCGGATGGCGCTGCCGGGATAGCCGCGGCGGCGCATGGCGGTCAGGGTGGGCATACGAGGGTCGTCCCACCCGGTCACAAACCCTTCCTCCACCAGGCGGCGAAGGTGGCGCTTGCTCATGACGGTACGGGTAATGTTCAGGCGGGCAAACTCGATCTGCCGGGGGCCAAAGTAGCCCTGGCCGTCGCCAGCCCGGAAGCCGGCCTTTTCCACAAACCAATCGTACAGGGGCCGGTGATCCTCAAATTCCAGGGAGCAGAGGGAATAGGTGATTCCTTCAAAGGCGTCGGACAGCGGATGGGCAAAATCGTACATGGGGTAGATGCACCAGGTATTGCCCGTGCGCCAATGCTCTTTATAAAGGATACGGTACATGGCGGGGTCCCGCATGTTCATGTTGGGGGACGCCATATCGATTTTCGCCCTGAGGATATACCGGCCTTCCGGGAATTCGCCCGCCTTCATGCGGCGGAACAAATCCAGGTTTTCGGCGATAGGCCGGTCCCGCCAGGGGGAATTTTTGCCGGGCGTGGTCAGCGTGCCCCGGTATTCCCGCATTTCATCGGCGGAAAGCTCGTCCACATAGGCCAGGCCGCGGTTGATAAAATCCTCCGCGATATCATACAGCCGCTGGTAATAATCGCTGGCGTAATACAGCCCGCCCGTCCAGTGGAAGCCCAGCCACTCAATATCGCGCTTGATGGCCTCGGCGTACTCCGTATCCTCCTTGGCAGGGTTGGTATCGTCAAAGCGAAGGTTGCACAGTCCGCCGTATTTTTCCGCCGTGCCAAAATCCGTCACCAGGGCCTTGCAGTGGCCAATGTGGGGATATCCGTTGGGTTCAGGGGGAAAACGGGTGTGCACCTGCTGGGCGCGCCCTTCCTTTAAATCCTGATCGATGGCGTCCCAGATAAAATTGGTGCGTGCATTCTCGTTTTCCATACGCCTAACCTCCTTCAAAATCGGTTGCTCAAATTGCGCCTTTCCAACAGGCGCTTGCAACATTATAGCCGGAAATAAGCCAAATGGCAAGAGAAATTCGCTCACTTTTCGCATTTTTGCTTGACTTAAAGGCCCGCGCTTTGGTATAATATCCTTGTGGCCATGCGAGTGTGTTGGAACAGGCAGACAACCGAGACTTAAAATCTTGTGCCCTCTGGGCGTGCGGGTTCGACCCCCGCCACTCGCATGCAGGCGGCTTTCCGGCGTTGGGAAGCCGCCGTTTTTGTTCCCCGGCGGCTGCAAATCGTTTATAAACAGAAAAAGCAGGCGGAAAATCGCCGTTTTTTCATGAAAAAGTGATTGACAATCCTGCCCGGCTATGATAGAATTCATCGGTAAGCCGCACGGGAGGGGCTCCTGAAAGCATGCCCATGCTGCCCCATGGCCCTTATGCCATCCTTTCCCTCCGTGGAAGCCCGGCGAGATTAAAAAGGAGGTGCTGCTGAATGTACGCGATTATTGCGACTGGCGGCAAACAGTACCGTGTGTCCGAGGGTGACACCATCTACATCGAAAAGCTGGAAAACGAAGTGGGCGACATCGTTTCCTTCCCCGTTCTCATGCTCTCCGGCGAAACCATCGAAGTGGGCAACCCCTTCATCACCGGCGCCAACGTGACCGGTAAGATCGTTCGCCATGGCAAGGGCGAAAAGATCGTCGTTTTCAAGTACAAGAGCAAGAAGAATTACCGCCGTAAGGCTGGCCACCGTCAGCCCTTCACCCAGGTGGAAATCACCGGCATTAACGCCTGATTCCCATGATTCGCATCACGCTTCATTCCAAAGACGGCCAAATTACCGGCTTTGAATGCCTTGGCCACGCGGGCTTTGCCCAGGCGGGCCAGGATATCGTATGCGCCGCCGTGTCTATCCTTACCACCACCTGCGTAAACGCGCTGGAAACAGTGGCCGGGGAAAAGCCCCAGGTACAGGCCTCCTCCGGGCGGATGGTGATGGCCCTTCCGGGCGGAGGCGGCCACGACGCGCAGATCATCCTTCAGGCCATGCGTCAAGGCCTGCGTGATTTGAAGGACGCGTATTCCGATTATCTTCTTCTCAACGAACAATAAGCACAGGAGGAAACAATCATGTTGAAGCTTAATCTTCAGCTTTTCGCCCATAAAAAAGGTATGGGCTCCACCCGGAACGGCCGCGACAGCGAAAGCAAGCGCCTGGGGCCCAAGCGGGCCGACGGCCAGTTCGTGCTGGCTGGCAACATCCTGGTCCGTCAGCGGGGCACCAAAATCCTGCCCGGCCTGAATGTTGGCATCGGCAAGGATGACACCCTGTTCGCCAAGGCCGACGGCGTGATGAAGTTTGAACGCAAAGGCAAGTTCAAGAAGCAGGTGAGCGTGCATCCCGTCGCCACCGAAACCGCCGCCAACTAACATACGGCAACGCAAAGGGCCGCTTCGCTGAAATACGCGAAGGCCCTTTTTCTTATATTTTTCCGTGGACAATACATGAGAATTTTCCTTGAAAACATCTCCCCCGCTTTTTTATCAATCAATATGAATTGGATGTGAAGACGGACCGATGGTGAATCCTGATACGCTGTTGACGGTTTTGCAAACGAAGCGATTATTGCTGCGGCCCTTTGAAGAAAGGGATTATTCCCTGATCCTGCGCATTTCTTCCGATCCGCAAACCACCAAATATCTGTATTATTGGGCGCTGAACGGCATCACTCCGGAAGGCGACGCCCGCCGTTTTTTGAATTACGCCCTGAAAAACTGGCAAAAGGACCCTATCCGCGCGCGGGAATATTGCGTAACCCTGAAGGAAACGGGCAATTCCATTGGCGATGGCAGCGTGGAATGGGTGGAAAACGAGCCGGGGACAGCGGAAATCGGCTGGATTCTTTTGCCCGCTTACCGGGGGCAGGGATACGCCACCGAAATGGGCCGGGAGCTGATGCGCGCCGCCTTTGACATCATGGGCGCTCACACCGTGATTGCTCACTGCGACGCCCGGAACGCTCCCTCCTACCGCGTCATGGAGCGGTTGGGCATGACGCTGCGCGGCACCGTTTCCAAAGCCCGTCCCGCCAAGCGTGCGGGAGAAGAAAACGGCGATGAGCGCACCTATGCCATTTCTCTCTCCGAATGGAACGATAACCAACATAAGTAAGATTGAAAAGAAAAGAGCGTGACGGCGGCGTGGAACGCGAAAGCATCCGGCAGATCAGCGAAGAAAACCTGCGGGCCATGGAGGCGTTTTCCTATCTGGCCGGCGCGGAAGGAAGCCTGTATACCTCAGAGGAGATCGCGGCCTTCGCTGTTGACTGCGGCCTGGACAGGCATGAAGCCTTTCTTTCCCTCCTCGCCGCTGCCTGCGGCCTGGAGCCGGACAGGGAAAGGG
>CAMOHY010000170.1 GCA_946615495.1 uncultured Clostridia bacterium | reverse complement strand
CCTTGCGGGCCAGGGCGTTGGTGCCCAGCACGATCAGCAGGCCCATCACGGACTGCCACAGGCTCACGGCGGTGGATTGGCCGATGTTGGTGGATTCCACCAGCATGCGGTACACGTAAGTGTCGATTACGTCGGTGGTTTTATACAGCAGGGTGTTGGAGCCCACCAGGTTATAGATCATGCCGAAATCGCCGTTGAAAATCTTGCCCACGTTCATAATGAACAGCAGCACGGCGGTGGTGCGCAGCACGGGCAGGGTGATGTACCAAATGCACTGGGCGCGGGAGGCGCCGTCGATGCGGGCGGCCTCATAAATGCTTTGGTCAATGCCGGTGATGGTGGCCAGGTACACGATGGAGCCGTAGCCCGCCCCCTGCCATACGCGCAGGATGGTGAGCAGCGTGGGCCACACGCTGGCGTTCTGGAAGAAATTGATTTTCTTGCCGCCCAGGGAAACGATGATGTTGTTCACGAACCCATTGTTGGTTTTCAGCAATGATTCGCACAGCAGCGCAATGACCGTCCAGGAAATAAAATGGGGCAGGATCACCACGGACTGTACGGTCTTTTTGTAAATTTTCCCGTTGATCTCCGAAATGGCGATGGCGATCACGATGGAAAACAGCATGGTGGCGATGATGAACAGGGCGTTTAAGAACACCGTGTTGTAGGTAACGTTCAAAAAGTTGGTGGAGCCAAAGAACGCTTCAAAATTTTTCATCCCCACCCATTCGCTGCCCCACAGGCCGCCCACGGCGGAGTATTTTTTAAAGGCCACGATGAGGTAGACCAGCGGGGTGTAGGCGAAAATAAGGAACCAGACGATCATCGGCAGGCACAGCAGACACAGGGACTTGTTGTTTCTCAAGTCGTAACGGATGTTGCTGAAGAAGCCGTTTTTTTTCTTGCCGGTGGCTTTCAGGGCGGCGGATTTGGTGGACATACATATCCCTCCTTGACGTGCGGTGGCAGTGTTGCTTTCTGAAAATATTATTGCAAATAGAAAAGGAAAAATCTACTCGAAATAATATGAAAACCCCGTTTCCTTCAGTTTTTAAACCTAAAAATAAAATGTGTGTTATTTATCGCAGTTCAATTTGTTATGATTCGCAGTTTTCATACGCGCTTTCCTGTGCTACAATAAGAAAAAAACAGCCAGAAGAAGGGAGAGGAACGCATGAACCTTGATTTGCCGGACCTGCGGCTGAAGCCCTGGCCCGCATGGAAGGAACAGCGGGAAGCGTGGAAAAAAACGGCGGAGGAATGCCTGTACGGCCACGCGCCGGAGAGCGCGGAATGCGAAGGAAGGACCGTCCGGCAGGAAAGCGTGTGGAACGGGCAGGGGAAAAAAGAAACCGTTCGGATTTTTTACGGCCCCGGCCTGAAAGCGAGCTTTGACGCGGTGATCTATTCCCCCGCCGCGCCGGGAAAGTATCCGGCCATCACCTGGAACCAGTTTTCCCATCACGATTGGGACGAATGCCCCTACGAAGAAGCGGTGACGAAGCGCGGCTACATCATCGCGGGCTTTGAGCGGGAGCAGGTAGTGGAGGATAAAATCGATGGAAAAAATCCCGCCCGACAGGCCTATCCCGCCTATGATTGGGGCGCTATCCGGGCTTGGGCCTGGGCGCAGTCCCGCCTTGCGGACTATCTGCTCACCAGGGATTCTGTGGACGGGGAAAAACTGGTGTGCACCGGTTTTTCCAGGGGCGGCAAGGCGGCGCTGGCCTGCGGTATTTTTGATGAGCGGTTCAGCGTCTGCGCGCCCATCTGCTCCGGCGCCGGAGGCGGCGGGTGCTTCCGCTATCTGGGCGATAAGGAGGGCTTCTGCCAGGATGTGAAAAAGGTAGAATCCTTAGGCCGCATCGGGTCCGTGTTTCCCCACTGGTGGACGAAGAATTTTTCCCGCTGGTGGCCCTCGCCCGATCCTACCCAGATGGGGCTGGAGCAGGAATTTCCCTTGGATTCCCACATCCTGAAGGCCCTCATCGCGCCCCGGCGCCTTTTTTCTATAGAGGGAATAGACGACGCCTGGTCCAACCCGCGGGGAACGGCGCTGACCTGGCGGGCGGCCCAGCCCGCCTTCGATTTGCTGGGCGGCGAAAATACAGTGCATTATCATGAGGGCGGCCACGCGTTTAGCTTGGAGGATTGGCGCTGCCTGCTGGATTACTGCGATCATGTGTACAGAGGTTTGGAGCCTGCCGCGCCGCTGGAAAATTGTCCGTTTTAATAGGAAACCCTTTTCTCGCTGTCGGGCGGCATATTTCCGGGGCAAACGCTAATTGCGGTATTATGAAAAAGCCATTGCGTAATTATTCGCTTTTCTCGGAAAGGGGTCTGGGGGAAACCGCTCTTTGGGCTCCAAAGAGCGGTTTCCCCCAGTTTACATTTTTCGTAAGCGATTGCCCTGGCATATTTCCTTGCGGTCTTGACATTTTTCTCTCTTCTGCTATGATAGAAAAGGAAGGTAATTGAATCGGGACACAAAAGAAAATAATGGAGGGAGAACACATGACAAAGCGGATTTTGGCGTTGATGCTGGCAGTTATTTTGGGAATCATGCCGCTTGCCGCGCTGGCGGATAATTTTGTGCCGTCCCGCGCCGTGGCGTACATGGACAGCCATTTCACCTGCGGCTGCAGCCGGGGCGGAACGGGCACCATGATCGGCCGCTACGGGCTCATCACCGCGGCCCACAACCTGTACTGCCACCAGCATGGAAAGCCCTTGAAATACTGCAATTTCTACTTTGGCGCAAAGTCCGCCAACAGCTGCTGGTACGAGTATTCAGGCAAATTCCAGTATACCGTGTATGAAACGTTCCAAAACGGCTATGATTCCCAAAATGATATCGGCTATGTGATCTTCGATTATCCCGTGGGCAAGGAAACCGGCTGGTTCGCCTGCATCGCGGGGGACGATTACACGGTGGATTTGGAATCCAATCATATTTACAGCTATGACGGCAAGCGGCATTTGCAGTCGCTGTCCAGCGTGCAGCATCTGTATGACAGCACTCAGGTGTATTGGAACGGCTATCTTTCCAGCTCAGAGGGCGGCCCGGTGTATATTTGGGATGAAGGGGCCGATTTTCCTTGCCTGATGGCCGTGTATACCTCCCACGATTCCGACGGCAACGGCTATGGCCGCCGCCTGACCCAGAATGTGTTTAATGATATGAAGGCCGACGGCGCGTTCAACTGATAGCATTTGAAACAAAAATTGGCCCCGGAGAGAAGCGGACAGGCTTTTTCTCCGGGGCCTTTCATTCAGCGTGTTTTTTCAGGCCGCGTTGGCCTTCTCCAGCCGGTCCATATCGCGCAGCACGGTGCGCTGCATGGCCAGGGTGAGCAGGAAGGTGAAGCTGTCGGCAATGGGCTGGGCCAGCTGAATGCCCAGCAGGCCCCAAATAAGCGGCAGCACCAGCACCAGCGGCAGGAAAAACAGCCCCTGGCGGGCCAAGGCGGTCGTGGAGGCCTGGAAGGTGTAAGCGGTGGTTTGCATCATCATGTTGGAAACCATGATAAAGCCGAAGGAGGGCAGCGTGACGCACTGCAGGCGCAGGGCCAGCGCGCCGATGCGGATCACCTCCGCGTCGTCCGCCCGGAACCAGGAAAGAATGGAGGGCGCGAATATTTCGCCCAGCACAGCGGCAAAAAGCAGGAAAAAGCTGCTGTATTTCACGCAGAAATAATAGCCCTTGCGCACCCGGTCATATTTTTTCGCGCCATAATTGAAGCCGCACACGGGCTGAAAGCCCTGGCCGAAGCCGATCACCAGCGAATTGGCAAACATCATCACCCGGCTCACGATGCTCATGGCCGCGATAGCGGGGTCGCCGAAGGCGCCGGCGGCGTTGTTGAGCACGGTGGTGGCCACGCTGCCTATGCCCTGGCGGAACAGGCTGGGCGCGCCGCCCCGGAAAATTTCAGCAAAGTAATGGGGCTTGGGCGTAAAATTCTTTAAGCGGATATTCAGGTTGTCCGATTTTCGGGTGCCAATGAACAGCAGGCAGAAGGAAATGAGCTGGCTGATGATGGTGGCCAGAGCCGCCCCCTCGATGCCCATGTTCAGGCCGAAAATCAGCAGCGGGTCCAGCGCCATGTTGATGAGCCCGCCGGTGCCGATGCCGATCATGGCAAACAGGGCGTTCCCCTGGAAGCGCAATTGATTGTTCAGCACCAGGCTGGCCGTCATCCAGGGGCAGCCGATCAGGATGAGCCGCACATAGGAAATGGCGTAGGGCAAAATGGTGTCCGTGCTGCCCAGCAGCCGCACCAGCGGCTCCAGAAAAATCAGCCCCAGCGCCATCAGCAGCCCGCCGCAAATCAGCGCCATAAAAAATCCGGTGGCGGCCATACGCTCCGCCTCGTCGGTCTTTTGGCTGCCCAGGGCGCGGGAAATAAAATTGCCGGACCCATGGCCAAACATGAAGCCGAAAGCCTGAATGACGGCCATCAGGGGAAAGGCGACGCCCACCGCCGCCGTGGCGCTGGTGGCCTCCGCGCTGCCGCCGCTGATTTGGCCCACGAAAAAAGTGTCCGCCATGTTATAAACGGAAGTAATCATCATGGAGATCATGGTGGGAATGGCCAAACGAATAATCAGTTGTTTAACCGGCTCCGTCGTCATCGTAACGAATTTCTGGTTTTGTTTGTCCTGGCTGGCGCCCTGCAATGCTGTCCCTTCTTCCCCTGTGCTTTTGAATTTATCGTAGCGCAATTTTTAGGGGATGTCAAGCGCTAAGTCGGTTCCTGCGCGGCTTTCTACCATAATATAAGTTTCTCCCCGCAGGCCCATGCTTGGCGGGTCCGCCGGAAAAGAAATTTGAGGATATCACAAAAAATTTGCAAAAAAGTATTGACAATGAAGGGGGACTTGCGTATAATATATATCGTCGCTTGTGAGAAGCGAAAACCTTCGGGGTGTAGCGCAGTCTGGTAGCGCACGTGCTTTGGGAGCATGGGGCCGGGGGTTCAAATCCCTTCACCCCGACCATTCTGGCTCCGGTGCAGGGACACTAAAGGTGACATGGCCCTGTGGTCAAGTGGCCTAAGACACCGCCCTTTCACGGCGGTAACTCGGGTTCGAATCCCGGCAGGGTCATCCTTTCCTTCTTCTCCAGCGTAGGTTTTCGGGGTTTCCCCATGGGCCTTTAGCTCAGTTGGTCAGAGCAGTCGGCTCATAACCGATCGGTCCGGGGTTCAAGTCCCTGAAGGCCCATCATTTATGGCCCGGTAGTTCAGTCGGTTTAGAATGCCAGCCTGTCACGCTGGAGGTCGAGGGTTCGAGCCCCTTCCGGGTCGCCATTTTCTCTCCCATTTGGGTGATGCTGGTGTAGCTCAATTGGCAGAGCAGCTGATTTGTAATCAGCAGGTTGCGGGTTCAAGTCCCTTCACCAGCTTTCTTCCTCAGGATGCTGGGGAATGTATCCTGAAAACTGAAATTCGTGGGTAGGTTCCCGAGTGGCCAAAGGGAGCAGACTGTAAATCTGCCGTCACAGAC
>CAMOHY010000169.1 GCA_946615495.1 uncultured Clostridia bacterium | reverse complement strand
ACCGTCGGGCCGATGCCGAAGATGTAGGTCAAGCCAACCTCGACGCGCTTTTCTCTGGGCAGGTCAACACCCGCAATACGTGCCATGTGTTGGTAACACCTCCAAATGATTCTGTGGTGGGAATGGGGCGCTTTCCGCGCAGATCAAGGCGTAGATATCTTGACCCCGCCTGGAAAAATCTCCCCAGGGATGGCGGCGACGCTTCGCCGCTCCTTCCGCCCGCAACCTAAGGCGGATGATTGTGGTGGCAGTTCGCATGGTCCCCGGATGGTGTTCCGAGGCAGCCGCCCACGCAAAACTGCCGGCAGGATAGGGGTTTCCGGCCGCGGAGGCTGCGCTTGTTGGGGCGCACGCCCTTGCATCTGAGGCCCAGCCTGGGCCCGGCGGCCATGGGAACGCCGTCCCCGGCACCCTTTTTGCCCAAAAGGTGTCCGGGACGGCGCTCCCGACGCAGCAGAGGGTGGGTCAGCCCTGGCGCTGCTTATGCTTGGGGTTTTCGCAAATAACCATCACGCGGCCCTTGCGCTTGATGATTTTGCACTTTTCACAAATGGGCTTCACAGAAGGACGGACTTTCATGTGGTTCTACCTCCTTAGGGTATGGAATCAATTCTTGCTGCGCCACGTAATGCGGCCGCGGGTCAAGTCGTAGGGGGAGAGCTCAATGGTGACTTTATCACCCGGATAAATGCGGATGAAGTTCATGCGCATCTTGCCGGAGATGTGCGCCATGATGCGGTGCCCGTTGGGCAGTTCAACCTGGAACATGGCATTGGGCAGCGCCTCAATGACCTTGCCTTCCATTTCGATAACATCGTCCTTGGACAAAGCGGATTAACCCTCCCTGTTTTCATTCGGCGTTTCTTCGCCAGAGGTCCTGTTTGCGATGGGGAAAAGCACCTTGCGGATATCGCTGTCCAGCAGCGTGCCGGCCTTCAGCTTTTCCAGAATTTCCGGAAATTCATAGGGGCAGGCCGTGAGATGCTTACGCCTTTTTTTCTTCGGCCTGTCGATCTTCCGGGTGTTCCCGTCGCTCATCAGCACGAATTCGGCGTCCAACGTATATAATACCACAAAGTACCTGCCTTTGTCACGCCCTTTTTTTGAAAAAACTACGTAACCAGGCAAAATTGGCGGTTTCAAGCCTCTTCCTCCTTCCACTTGAAGCCCGGAAGGGTCAAAATTTCCGGAAGACCCTTGGCCGTCACCGCCAGAGTGTGCTCATAATGCGCCGCGGGGCTGTGGTCGTTCGTCACCACGGTCCAGCCGTCGCTGAGCGTGTGCACCTGCCAGCGGCCCCAAGTAATCATGGGCTCCACGCAGAAGGTCATGCCGGGGCGGATTCGGGCGCCGTGGCCCGGATTGCCGAAGTTGGGCACGGCCGGGTCCTCGTGCATTTCGCGGCCGATGCCGTGGCCGGTCAAATCCCGCACCACGCCGCAGCCGTGGCTTTCCGCCCAGGCCTGCACCGCGTGGCCGATATCGCCGATGCGGTTGCCGTTGACGGCCTGGCGCGCGCCCTGCCAGAAGCATTCCTCCGTGATCTGAATCAGCTTTTTCTTTTCTTCGCTGATCCTGCCCACCGGCGCGGTAAAGCAGCTGTCGGCCTGCCAGTCATCCAGCGCCAGCGTCACATCCACGGAAATGATGGAGCCTTCCTTCATTTCCACGTTTTCCGAGGGGATGCCGTGCACCACCTCGTCATCGATGGAAGCGCAGATGGAAGCGGGATAGCCGCAATAGCCCAGCTCCGTGGGAATGCCGCCGCCCTTGCGGATGGCCTGGTCAACGAAGGCGTTCAGGTCCATGGTGGTCATGCCGGGGGCAATGACCTCTCTGGCCGCGGCCAGCACATCATGGAGCAGATGGCCCGCGCTGCGCATTTTCGCCAATTGAATTGGATTTTTGATGCAAATCATTTGAGCCCCAGCGTTTCACGTACCAACTGGTAAACCTCCTGCACGGTACCGGCAGGGGGACAATTCACGGTACGGAGGATACCCTTCTTCTGATAGTAATCGATCAAAGGCGCGGTCTGAGCCGCGTAAACGGACAGACGGTTCTGCACGGTTTCCGGCGCGTCGTCCTTGCGCTGCACCAGCTTTTCGCCGCAGACGGCGCAGTCCTCTTTGCCGTTGAGCGTGCTGATATGATAGGTGGCGCCGCACTTGAGGCACACCCGGCGGCCGCTGAGCCGCTTGACGATTACTTCATCGTCCAGGGCGATGTTCAGCGCCACGTCAATCTGCGCGAATTCAGACAGCGCTTCGGCCTGCTTTACCGTCCGGGGGAACCCATCCAGGATGTAGCCCCTCTTGCAGTCGTCCGCCTGCAGGCGGTCCTTCACAATGCCGATGACCACTTCATCGGGCACCAGCTCGCCCGCTTCAATATACCGCTTGGCCGACAGGCCCATTTCCGTGCCCGCCTTCATGGCCTGGCGCAGCATATCGCCGGTGGAAATCTGGGGAATGTTCAATTCGTTCATCAACAGCTGCGCGTGGGTGCCCTTGCCCGCACCGGGAGGGCCCAGGAAAATCAGGTTCATACCAGCGCCTCCTTTGGCCTTGTTCTTGTGGGGGAACTGCTTTGGACTTTCATTTTCATACGCTCCTAAGGAATTGAGGAACGAATGAACGGCATGCCTGTATAGACACAATTTGGAATGCTGCCCCTGGTGGGAACTTTTGTCCGCTCCCGCCAGGGGTGCATTCCTCTTTTTCCTTGGGTGAAAAGCTCAGCCCAGGAAGCCTTTGTAATTGCGCATCACCATCTGGCTTTCCACCTGGCGCACGGTTTCGATGGCCACGCTCACGGCGATCAGGATGGAAGAAGCGCCGAAAGGAATCTGCACTTGCTGCCAAACCGTCAGCACGGAGGGAATGGTGGACAGGATAGCCAGGAACAGAGCGGCGAACAGGGTCAGGCGGTTAGAAGTCCGCTTGAGGAATTCCACGGTCTTGCTGCCGGTACGGATACCGGGAATATGACCGCCCTGCTGCTGGATGTTCTTCGCGATCTCTTCGGGATTGAAGGTGATGGAAGTGTAGAAGTAGCTGAAGGCGATAATCAGCAGGGCGCAGACCAGCATGTACCAGAAGGAAGTCTGGTTCATGTGGGTGCTCCACCACTGGTAGACGCCGCTGTTGGTGCCGAACATAGCGAAGATGGTGCCGGGGAACGCCATGAAGGAGTAGGCGAAGATCAGCGGCAGCACGCCGACGCTCAGCAGCTTGAGGGGGATATGGGTGCTCTGGCCGCCGTACATTTTCCGGCCCACCACGCGCTTGGCGTACATGACCGGGATGCGGCGTTCAGCCATATCCACGAAGGTGACGATCACCAGGATCACCAGGGTGGCGATCACGATGGTGGCCAGCTGGCCAACAGCCTGCATGCCGCCGCCGTTGAACACATTGGTGACAGCGGACACGATGCCGTTGAACAGGTTGGAGATGATGCCGACGAAGATCAGCAGGGAAACGCCGTTGCCGATGCCGTTCTGGGTGATCTTTTCACCGATCCACATGGCCAGGGCGGTACCGCCAGCCATGATGATGCCGATGGACAGATAGCCGAAGAAGTTGGCGTAGCCGGGCTTGATGGCGCGCAGGCCGGCGATGATGCCGATGGCCTGCAGGGCAGCCAGGCCCACAGTGACATAACGGGTGATGCGGTTGATCTTCTGCTTGCCTTCCTCACCGCCGTCCTTCTGCAGCCGCTCCAGAGCCGGAATGGCAATGGTGAGCAGCTGCATAATGATGCTGGCGTTGATGTAGGGCGAAATACCCATGGCCATAATGGTCATCTGGGAGAAGGAGTTACCGGTCATCATGTTCACCAGGCCCAGCATATCGTACTGGCCCATGGCGGTCTTGACAGCTTCCACATCGATACCGGGCGCGGGAATGACGCTGACCAAACGGAAGATCAGCAGCATGAAGAACGTGTAGAGCACCTTTTTACGGAGCTCCGGAACCCGCCAGACGTTACGCAGGGTTTCCCACATCGTTACTTCACCTCGACTTTCCCGCCGATCGCTTCGATCTTCTGCTTCGCAGACTCAGTTACCTTATCCACGGACACGGTAAGCTTCTTGGTGAGTTCGCCGCCGCCCAGCACCTTCACGCCATCCAGCATCTTTTTGATGAGGCCGGCTTCGATCAGGGCTTCGGGGGTGATGACGGTGCCATCCTCAAACACGTTGAGGGCGGACACGTTCACGGTGGCGTATTCCTTGGCGAAAATGTTGGTAAAGCCGCGCTTGGGCAGACGGCGGGTCAAAGGCATCTGGCCGCCTTCAAATCCGGGGCGCTTGCCGCCGCCGGAGCGCGCCTTGGCGCCCTTGTGGCCTTTACCGGAGGTTTTGCCCAACTGAGAGCCTACGCCTCGGCCGAGGCGCTTCGGGGCAGTCGTCGAACCGGCAGCCGGTTGCAACTCATGCAATTTCATGGGGGTATCCTCCCTTATTTTATTCGTTTACTTCCTCTACCTTGACCATGTGCTTCACGCGGAAGATCTGGCCACGAATGCAGGGGTTGTCCTCTTTGACCACGGTCTGGCCCACTTTGCGCAGGCCCAGAGCGGCCACGGTATCCTTGTGCACCTGAAGGCAGGCAATGGGGGATTTGGTCAGGGTGATCTTCAGTTTCATCGTTCCATTTCCTCCTTAGCCCAGGATTTCTTCCACCGTCTTGCCGCGCATCTTGGCAACGGTTTCGGCGTTGCGCAGGCCCTTGAGGCCTTCCAGGGTGGCTTTCACGGTGTTGATGCGGTTGTTGGTGCCGAAGGTCTTGGTGCGGATGTCCTTCACGCCGGCCAGTTCCAGCACAGCGCGGGCGCCGCCGCCGGCGATAACGCCGGCGCCTTCTTCGGCGGGCAGCAGCACCACTTTGGCGGTGCCGTACAGGCCGTCGATGGCATGGGGGATGGTGGTGCCTTCAAAGGGCACGGTCACCAGATGCTTCATGGCGGCTTCCTTGGCCTTGCGGATGGCTTCGGGCACTTCCTTGGCCTTGCCGATAGCGGCGCCGACCTGGCCCTTTTCATTGCCGACCACGACCAACGCGGCGAAGCGGAAATTCTTACCGCCCTTAACAACCTTGGTAACGCGGTTGAGGGCGACCAAACGCTCTTTCCATTCGCTTACGGGCTCTTCCCGATCCCGGCGATCCCGGCGTTCCCGACGGTCGAAGGGACGATCCTGCCGGTCGTTCTGACGGTCGTTCTGACGATCGTTTTCATTCATAGGCATGCTAATCTTTCCCTCCCCTTAGAAGTTCAACCCGGCTTCACGGGCGGCGGCAGCCAAGGCGGCGACACGGCCGGTGTACAGATAACCACCGCGGTCGAACACGACGTCCTTGATGCCAGCGGCGATGGCCCTCTCGGCCACCAGCTTGCCCACCAGCTGGGAAGCGCCGGTCTTGGTCTGGTCATCCAGCTGGCCCTTGATGGCGGGGTCCAGGGTGGAGGCGGATACCAGGGTCACGCCCTTGGTATCGTCAATGACCTGCG
>CAMOHY010000168.1 GCA_946615495.1 uncultured Clostridia bacterium | reverse complement strand
AAACAGGAAAAGGCGATTCAGCGCGACGGCAAAACCGGCGCGCTCAAACCGTCAACAAACCCCAGGAAAGTATGAAAGGGCCGCAGCCCTTTCATCAACAATCCGCAGGACCGGCTTTGCCGGCGCGCTGTTTTTCGGTGAATTGCCCCAAAAAATCAGGGAGAATTGCTTGATTTGCGAATCAAAGAATCAATTCCATGCCGATCTTCTGCGGCTTCAGCCCGCAATGCTCATAGAAACGCTGGGCGCTGTCGTTGCCGGACCATACGTTCAGCGTAATATTGTAGCATCCCTGCGCGCGGGCGAAGGAAAGCACATGGCCATACAGCGCGCTTCCCACATGCTGGCCCCGGCAGCCTTCCTCCACACATAAATCATCAATGTACAAGGTTTTAATATCCGTCATGATATTATCATGCAGGAATTGCTTGAATACGCAGAAGGCGTGGCCCAGCACCGCGCCGTTTTCATCCGTGCATACGAAAACGGGCGTATTTTCATCCGCCAGGATGGCGGCCAATTCCGCCGGGGTATACTTGGTGGCCGGGCCGTTAAAAAGATCGGGCCGGAGAGCGTGGTGCACCATATTTACCTGCACCAGCAGCTTCATAATGCCGGGAATATCCCTGCTTTCCCCGCGGCGGATATTAAGCGTTCGGTTCATGTTCGTTCCTTACTTTTTCAGGCTTTCTTCCCGCATCCTTAAAAACGTTTGGCGGATGCGTTCGGTCAATTGCTCCACCACCTGGGCGTCAAAGCCCTGGGCGCTCAGATCAGAAATATCAATGGGCTTGCCGATATACACCTGGTTCATGCGCAGGAAGCGGGGCTTATGCTGGATATACACGGGCAGCAGCGGCACATTGGCGCGCAGCGCCAGCACGGCGGCGCCCGTTTCCACCTCGCTCATCAAATCCGCCACGTGGCGGGTGCCTTCCGGGAAAATGCCCAGCACCCGGCCTTCCCGCAGGGTGCGCATGCACAGGCGCATGGCGGCCAGATCGGAATTGTGCCGGTCCACGGTAATCATGTGCAGCTTGCCCAGCAGGTTGGCGATCCACTTATGCTTGGTTAATTCCTTTTTGCCCACGAACCGGATTTCATACTTTTTGCAGGGGTAGGCCAGAATCAGCGGGTCCAGGGCGCTTTGATGGTTGGACATGGCGATGTACGGCCCCTGCAAATCAAAGTTTTCCTGGTTATGATAGTGCACGGGAAAAAAGGTATGGTTTCCAATCCAGGCCACGATGCGGGCCAGAGTATAAATGAAGGTGCGTTCCTTTTCGGGGGTAACCGTGGGCTCAGTGCTCATTTTTTTGCCTCCACAATAGACAGAATGGCCTCCACCGTTTCTTCAAACGTGATGTTGGAGGAATCCACCAGCACGGCGTCCTCCGCCTGGCGCAAAGGGTCCACCTCCCGGTGCATATCCTGGTCGTCCCGCGCGTTCACTTCCCGCAGGATATCCTCAAAGGGCGTTTCATCCCCTTTTTCCCGCAGCTGCAGCATGCGCCGCTGGGCGCGGGCCTGGGCGGAGGCGGTTAAATAGATTTTTACGGTGGCGTGGGGCAGCACCACGGTGCCGATATCCCGGCCATCCAGCAGCATGGACTGGCTCTTGGCCATTTCCTGCTGGCGGCGCACCAGCATTTTGCGCACCGCGGCGTACCGGGAAACGGCGGACGCAGCCTGGCCCACCTCCTGGGCGCGGATGAAGCTGGTCACGTCCTCGCCGTTTAAGAGGGTGCGCTGGGCGCCGTTTTCATATCGCACATCCACCTGCGCGCCGCCCGCCTCGCAAAGCGCGGAAACGGCGGCCTCATCCTGCAAATCCATTCCCCTGCGCATCACGCACAGGCCCACGGCCCGGTACATGGCGCCGGTATCCAGGTGCAAAATGCCCAAGCGCTGGGCCACTTCGTCGGAAATGGTAGATTTTCCCGCGCCCACAGGCCCGTCAATAGCAATCGTCAAAGGCATTTGTTCATACCCCTCCTTTGTGCTTATGAAGCGTGCGGAAAAGCGAATCGGCTGATAACGCGTTCGTTCCATCCTGTTCCATCTCTTGTGAAAAGGCGGATGGGCGCTTCCCCCTCCGGTTTTCCGCCTCGCTTACAGAATGTACCTTCTCATATCCATTTCCTTGGCGGTTTTCAGGTGTTCCTTTACGTAATCGGCGGTGATGGTCAAATATACGTCGGGCATATTGTCGCCGCCAGCGTTAAAGGACACGTCCTCCAAAAGCTCTTCAAATACCGCGTGCAGGCGGCGGGCGCCAATATCCTCGCCCGTTTCATTGGCCAGCATGGCGATGCGGGCGATCTCGTTGAGGGCGTCCTCGTCAAAGGTCAGGTGCACCTTGTCCACTTCCAGCAGAGCGGTATACTGGCGCGTTACCGCGTTATCCGTTTTCGTCAGAATGGCCACAAAATCCTCTTGGGTCAGGGATTTCAAATTGACATGCACCGGGAATCGGCCCTGCAATTCGGGAATCAAATCGTTCACCTTGGCCACGTGGAACGCGCCCGCGCCGATAAAGAGCATAAAATCGGTGCGCACAGGGCCATATTTGGTGTTCACGGTGGAGCCCTCCACGATGGGCAGGATATCCCGCTGCACCCCTTCCCGGCTCACATCCGGGCCGTGGCCGGAGGAACGGCCCGCGATCTTGTCGATTTCATCCAGGAACACGATGCCGCTCTGTTCGCAGCGGCGGATGGCTTCTTCCTTCACCGCGTCCTCATCAATAAGCTTCTGGGATTCCTCCTGAATGAGTATTTCCCGCGCTTCCTTCACCTTTACATGGCGAAGCTTGGTGCGCTTGGGCATCATGCCGCCCATCATGTCGCCGATGTTGATGGACGCGCCGCCCACCTCCAATTGAGGCGCGGCCTCCTCCACCTCGATTTCCAGCTCATGGTTTTCCAGGGCGCCGGAGCGGAGCTGCTCCCGCACTTCGTTGCGCTTGCGGCTGATTTCCGTTTTTTCCTCTTCGGTGGGTTCGGGCTCTTTGTTCCGGCCCAGAATAAAGTCCAGCGGGTTGGCGTTGGCGGCGTTTTTCTTGGGCGGGTGCAAAAGCAGCGTCACCAGCCGGTCCTCCGCCAGCACTTGGGCGCGGGTCTTTACCCGCGCGGTGTGCTCATCCTTTACCATACGCACGGCGTTTTCCGCCAAATCGCGAATGATGGATTCCACATCCCGGCCCACATAGCCCACTTCTGTAAACTTGGTGGCCTCCACCTTAATAAAGGGCGCTTCCACCAATTTGGCCAGGCGGCGGGCAATTTCCGTTTTGCCCACGCCGGTAGGCCCGATCATCAGGATATTTTTGGGGTATATTTCCTCCCGCATTTCGGCGGGCAATTGAGACCGGCGGTAACGGTTGCGCAGGGCGATGGCTACGGCGCGCTTGGCTTCATCCTGGCCGATGATGTAGCGGTCCAGCTCCCGCACCACCTCGCGGGGCGTCAATTCATGAGGGCGGCCGGGCAGATTTTTCATTTCGCTCATGCCCCTCACACCTCCTCTACGACAATATTATCATTGGTATACACGCAAATGGACGCGGCGATGTGCAGCGCCTTTTCGGCGATTTCCCTGGCGGAAAGCCCGGTGTTCTGCACCAAGGCCCGCGCGGCGGCCAAGGCGTAGTTGCCGCCGGAGCCGATGGCGGCCACGCCGTCGTCCGGGTCGATTACTTCGCCGGTGCCGGACACGATGAGCATTCCTTCCTTATCGGCAACAATGAGCATGGCCTCCAGCTGGCGCAGCCCCTTATCGCCCCGCCATTCCTGGGCCAGCATCACGGCGGCCCGCTCCAGGTTGCCGCCGCACTGAGTCAGCTTATCTTCAAAGCGTTCGCACAGGCTGAACGCGTCGGCCACCGAACCCGCAAAGCCCGTCACCACCGTATCGTTATAAATACGGCGTACCTTCCGGGCAGTGCCCTTGAAAATGGTGTGTTCGCCCATGGTCACCTGGCCGTCCCCAGCCACGGCGATTTTTCCGTCCTTCTTCACGGCGCAGATGGTGGTTCCCTTCATGGTCATGTGTGTGTCCTCCGTTTATTTCAGTATGAATGCAGCTATTTCATCGATCACTTCGTCCGATACATGGCAGGGCGTATCGTATTCCTGTACCGTGCCCCGAACCTCTTCCGAAGCGTCCGGCGCCATCAGCAAATGATTCAGCGCAGGATGATGGATGATTTGCACGGTGCCTGGCAACTCCAGGGCGCGCCAGGCGTCGATGCCGTCCGCGTCCGTTACCTGGAAATCCTGCCCGCCGTTGATGATTAGCGCGGGAATGGGCAGATCCTTCAAAAGGTTTCCCGTATCCTGCTGGGCCATTTCCCAGAAATAATAGGCATTCTGGCCGAATACCTTCATGCCCAGGGCCTGCTCCCCGCTGGCGGCGCAAAGGCTTTCCCATTCCTTCCGCAGGGAAAGCAGCTGCATTTTTCCGATCCATTGCGTGGTGGCGGGCAATGCGTCCACCACGGCCTGGTTCTGGCTGAGCACAATGTCGCCCAGCGTTTTGGGCGTGCCGGACAAAAGAACGATGCCAGCAAAGAGCCCCGGATTTTCCGATGCGATGCGCGGGGCGATCATGGCGCCCAGGGAGTGGCCAGCCAGGTACACGCGCCCGGCATCGATGCGGGGATCGCCGGCCAGCAGGCGGGCGGCGGCGATGGCGTCCGTTATGGATTCTTCCTGCACGGTAAAGGCTTTCAGCTGATCGGCCGTATAAGTATTCCCATATACCAGCGTTCGCTTGTCATATCTGAGCACCGCGATGCCCTGCTGGGCCAGGGCCCAGGCAAGATCCCGGAACAGCTTGGTCTGCCCGATGGTTTCATCCCGATCATTGGGGCCGGAGCCGTGCACCAGCACCACCGCGGGCAGGGGAGTGGAAGCGTTAAGGGGCCATGTCAGCGTGCCGGGCAGGGCCGGTTCGCCCACCTCTATTTCTTCTTCCGCAAGGCCATCCGGCAAGGCTGCCGGGGCGCTTTCGTCCGGAGGAAGAACGGAATAAAACAGGCCGGCGATGCGGTTCTCCTGCCAGGTGACCTGGAACAGGATGCCCCCGCGCTCGCAAATAACGGGCAGCGCGGTAATCCGGTATGGGGCGGCCAGGGTGGTTTCTTCTTCGCCATAGCGAACGGGCGCGCCGTACGCGGCGTCCAGGGCGGGAAGCAGCGCCGCCAGATCGTTTTCCGGCAGGGCGGATTGCATGGTGGAATCCAGCAGGGCGTATACCGCGCCGGTATCGCCGGAGCGGAGCAGATCATACACGAGCCGCGCCGTGAGCGCATCTTCTTCCGCCCAAACGGTCAGGGGCAGCAGCCACAGCGCCAGCAGCAGGCAAAGTATCCGTTTCATTTTTGCGCGCCTCCTTGCGTGGGTCAATGCAGGTCCATTTCCCGGCGAAGCTGGTCCACTTTTTCCAGCGCCCGCTGGGCAATTTTTTCATACCGGGCCTGCTTGCCGCCGCGCACCCGTTCGGGCCAGCCCTCCATGA
>CAMOHY010000167.1 GCA_946615495.1 uncultured Clostridia bacterium | reverse complement strand
CCGCCTGGGCGCTGATGCCTTCGCCCCGGCCCTCATAGCCCATGCGTTCGGTGGTGGTGGCTTTTACGGACACCTGCTGCAATTCAACGCGCAGGGCGTCCGCAATTTTTTCCCGCATTTGAGGAATGAAGGGCGCCAGCTTGGGGGCCTGGCAGACGATGGTCACATCCACATTGCCGATGGTAAAGCCCGCGTCATTCAGCCGCCTGCGCACTTCTTCCAATAAAAGAAGGGAGGAAATGCCTTTATACTGCGGGTCGCTGTCCGGAAACAGCTTGCCGATATCGCCCATGGCGGCGGCCCCCAGCAGCGCGTCCGCCAGGGCGTGAAGGGGAGCGTCGGCGTCGCTGTGGCCCAGCAGGCCTTTTTCATAGGGCACCTTTACCCCGCCCAGCCACAATTCCCGCCCTTCCACCAGCCGGTGGGCGTCAAAGCCCGTGCCGGCGCGGGGAGTGAGCATCCCGTTTGCCATGCGCATATCCTCCGGAGAAGTCAATTTCAGGTTGTCGGCGCTGCCCGGCACCAAATGCACCGGATAGCCCGCGGCCTCCATCAGCGCCGCGTCGTCGGTGTACCGGGCGGCGGCCCTTTCATGGGCCCGCAGCAGGTCCCGCACGAAAAAGCCCTGGGGAGTTTGCATATGCCAGAGGGTGGAGCGGTCCAAGGTTTGTGTCACCCGGCCGTTTTCATCCGCCCGCTTGATGGTGTCGCGGGCGGGCATGGCGGCCACGCCGCTGCCCCGCGCCTTCACGCTTTCAATCACCCTTCGGATAATGTCCTCCGTCACAAAGGGCCGGGCCCCGTCGTGAATCAGGGCGATGTCCGCCTCCGGCGGCAGGGCCTTTAGGCCGCGCAGGGCGGAGGCCTGCCGGTCCTCCCCGCCGGGCACGATGGCGCAGGCCGAAAGCTGAAAGCGGGAAAGGGCCTTTTCAAACAGGGCTTCTTCCCCTTTTCGGACCACCAGCACCGTGCCGTCCACCGCGCCCGCGAAGGCCCGGCAGGCGCGCACAATGGCGGGCTGGCCGCCTACGGACAAAAGGGTCTTGTTGCCCTGGGCGCCCATGCGGGTGCCGCTGCCGCCGCATAAAATGACCGCGTATACGCTCATGCTTCCTTCTCCGACAGCAGGCGGATCACCGCGCCGTAAATTTCCGAGGCTTTGGAAGGAAACCGGTCCGCCATCTGCTGGGCCAGCTCGCGGGTGGGCAGAAGGAGGGTCAAATTCATCATATCCATATCCTGCTCTACCACCGTGAGGGCCAGCTTGTATTCGCCCCGGTCCGTCTGTTCAATTTTCTGGCGGCTCTGGGCCTCCTGGCGGAAGCGGCGCTTCCAGTCCGCCGCGGTTTCATCCAGCAGAGCCTGCAGGCTGCGGGGCACCCGGCTGCCGAAAAGCGAAAGCGCCTCCTGTCCCGCGTCCGTTATTTCATATAGAAAGCCCGTTTGCTTTTTGGCGCGGGCCGCTTGCCCCCGGTCGCACAGATCGTTGAGGGCAAACATCATTTCAAAATAATTCATCAGGTCGTTTTCAAAAAGGAATTGAAGCAGCTGCAATTCCGTGCAGGGTCCCAAACGGGAAAGGCAGCTGAGCACGACCAGCCTTTGTTCGTCGTCCGGCGCACGGCGCGGGGGTTGAATCCTCATCATCCGCCTCCAAAACCATACAATTCTCCAACTTTATTCATTCTGGGTGCGCCAATGAAATTCCTGCAAGAAACAGGCGGAAAACAGAAAAAAACGTCCGAAAAAAACATTGCATATTTTTAAAAATAACGCTTGACATATAATACTATGCAATATATAATATTATCAGGAGGTGAGGAGTATGGACGCTCAGATGAAGAAAGGCATGGTGGAGGTGTGCATCCTTTCGCTGCTTAGCCGGGGCGATTCCTACGGCTACCAGCTCATCAAGGATATCGAGCCCATCCTTTCCCTGTCCGAATCCACGCTGTATCCCGTTTTGCGGCGGCTGGAGGCCGCGGGCTGCCTGACGGTGTATTCCGTGGAGCATAACAGCCGGCTGCGGAAATATTACGCCATCACCGATGAAGGCCGGAAGCGCATCGCCGGGTTCTTAGAGGAATGGGCCGATGTGAAGCGGGTGTACGATTTTATTGCGGGACGCGGCCAGGAAGGCGGAAACGGAGGCGCGGGCCAATGAAGAAAAATTATTTGTTTGCCCCTCCGGGGCGGGAAGGCCTGCCCCGCCACCTGCAATTGGGGCCCAACCGGGAAGTGTTCCTTCCCGCGGTTTTAGAGGAAACGCCGGAATGGGTTTATGAAAAGCGGCCCGGCGCGGCCAAAAAAGGAGAAGGGGGCCGCGGCAGATGAGAATCGGCAGCTTGTTCAATGCGTGGATACCGAATACGGAGGGCTTGCTTTTCTGCCTTCAGGCGGAACGGAAAAAGGAACGCGCGGTTCCGGACGCTTTGGAAAATCAAAGGAAAATGAACTGGTTTGGAAAAAGGGAGGTAAACGGCGATGACGCGGGATGAATATATGCGGGAACTGACGGAAAAGCTCAGCTTTATGGAGGAAGGCCCCCGGCAGGCCCTGCTGGATTTTTACAGCGAAATGCTGGCGGACCGCATGGAGGACGGCATGGACGAGCTCTCCGCCGTGGCGGCCATGGAAAGCCCGGAGGAAATTGCCGCCCGGCAGCGGGCGGAATGGGGAGAAAAGGCCCCGGAGGCAGAAAAACCAAAGGAAGCGGCGGCGGAGCCCATGGATGACGACGCTTTAAGGTTTTCTTCCCTGGCGGACAGCGTGCTCAAGGCCACGGAGGGAATTCTGCGCCAGGCCCAGGATACGGCGGAAAAGGCCCAGCAGGGCGCGGAGGAGCTGCAGAACGCGCTGGAAAAGGACATGGAGGGGGACGACTGGGCCCAGGTTGCCCAAAAGCTGCGCAATACGGCGGAAGCCGCGGAGCATAAGGATTTGGACGGCTTGGCCCGGAAGCTGCGGGAGGCCGCCGATTCCGTGCAATCCAAAGCCACGGCCGCCGCGGACGGCGATTACGAGCAGGTCGTGCTCACCTGTCCCGTGGGGCAATTGCGCGGCGTGCGCCTGGAATGCGGAGAAATGCCCATCCAGGTGAAGCCCTGCGAAGGAAACCAGGCTAAGCTCACGTATTACACCCGGAAGGAAGAGCCCTATGAGGCCGCGGTGCAAAACGGCGTGCTGACCCTGAAAAAAATAGAAGAAAACGGATTTGGCAAGGGCCGCTTCCATCTTTCCATTCTGAGCGGCGTCATTAAAATCGGCTGGACCAAGCCCGCGCCGACAGTGGAGCTGGAATTGCCCCCGGACGCTTTGGTGGACCTGCTGGCCCACACCAGCAACGCTTCCATTCGGGTGGGCGGCATGCAGGCTTTGTGCGATGTGGAGCTAAAAACCAGCAACAGCCGCATCGCCCTGGAAAACGTGACCTGCAAGGCCCTGGAGGCGCATACCAGCAATGGCCGCCTGGTGCTGGAAAACGTGAGCAGCCGCAAGGCGTTCACCGGCGCCACCAGCAACGCCCGCATTGAGGGAGAAAACCTGAAATCCGGCGGCGAAATGCGGCTGACCACCTCCAATTCCCGCCTGAACCTGGACGGCGCCTCCAGCGCCTCCCACATGACGTTGGTGACGAGCAACGGCAGCGTTCAGGTGAGCCGGCTTTTTCCGGGCGGCACGTTGGAAATGCGCACCAGCAACGGCAGCATCACCGGCATTCTGCCCGGCAGGCAAAGCGATTGGAGCATTCAAAGCCACACCTCCAATGGCCGCAATTCCCTGCCCACCCAGCAGCCGGGCAATAAGCCCCTGAACGTGCGCACCAGCAACGGCAGCATCAATTTGCGCTTTGAGGAATAATCCGCTTCCGGTATTTCATTTTCCAGCCGGAAATAATTCTCATATTTATTCAATAAGCATCATGAATATAATCCATTTTGACAAACCGGTGACACAATTTTGCCGTAATTCTTGGGTAACATACTTAAACCGGGAAATGCGGCAGGCGGTGGGCCCGGTTGCCCCCTCGACCGCGCCCGTAAAAAAAGCCGTCCACTTATTTTTTCCGCTTTTCCGGCAAAGCCCGCCGCTCCCCTCGCGGCGGGTGATTTTTTATACGGCAAAAGCTGGAGGCTTGCGCGTTTTTTTCAACTGTGGTATATTGATGGAAAATAAACCATGATGTTTTTTCGCGGAGGAATTCCCATGAAGCGATGGTGGGCCCTGTGCCTGGCGCTGGCGCTGCTGTTCCCCGCCGGGGCCCTGGCGGAGAAGGCCGGCGCTTTTCCCGATGTGTTCCGGGTGGAATACAAGGTGAAGGAAAGGGAAATCAACGGCGGGCGCTGCTTTGTTTCCAAAGAATATGTTTCCACTGCTTTGCCGCAGGTGGACGAGGAAATCAACGGCCTGGTGGACGCCTTTGACGATGCCCTGTCTCCCCTTTTGACGCCCGACCCCTCCAAAAACCCCAAGCGCAACAGCAGGCTGGATATCCACGTGGTCAACACCCGGTCCGGGGAAAGCGCGGTAAGCTTTTTGGTGCTGGCCCGCGAAAGCTTCCGCCGCACGCAGAAGCAATCGCCCATCGCGGCGCGGGTGTTTGATATGGAAACGGGCAAACGCATCACGCTGCCGGACCTGTTTGAAGAGGACAGCGAGGCCTGGGACGTGATTGCCGAAACGGTGTATGAGGAATTGAACGCCTATTTTCCCAAGCTGGAGGCGGACGGCGCGGCGCTGGCGGCCCTGTGCACGAAGGAAGGGCTGCTGGCCACCCCGTTTCTGCTGGGCCCGGTGTCCCTGAGCCTGCATTATGAGGCCGGGGCGCTGTATCCGGGCAAGGCGTCGCTCATGCGGGTCACGGTGCCCTACCATGCGCTGCGGGGCATGATGACGGAGTATGGCCGCCGGCAAACGGACAATTCCATGTACAAAATGGCGGCCCTCACCTTTGACGACGGCCCCGCCTATTCCACCACCGCCACCCTGCTCAACAACCTGCGCCATAACGGCGCCCAGGCCACCTTTTTCCTGGTGGGCGAACGCATTCCGGAATACACGGACATTGTGCTGCGGGAAAACGACGAAAACCATTCCCTCCAGAGCCACCATTACAAGCATTCCGATACCAGCAAATCCACCATTCCCCGCATCCAGGCCTACACCCAGCGGATGGAAGACATCATGACGGACACCTTCGGCCTGGCCCCCTGGATGCTGCGGGCGCCCTACGGCATTTTCGATTATTTCATTCAGGCCAAGGTGAACCTGCCCCTCATCGAATGGGACGTGGACACCAAGGATTGGACGGGCAAATCCTCCGCCGCCGTGCTGAGCGTGGTCAGGAATGAAACCAAGGACGGCTCCATCATCCTCATGCACGATATTAAGGACAACACGCCCGAATCCGGCCGCCTGGCCGCCCAATGGCTGTATGAAAACGGCTATATGTGCGTCACCGTGGAAGAACTGTTTATCCAGTACCGGGAAGAAATGGCGGCCAATAAAATCTATTACAGCGTGGATACGGGAGC
>CAMOHY010000166.1 GCA_946615495.1 uncultured Clostridia bacterium | reverse complement strand
GCGAGCTGGGCCGGGAAACCGTTTCCGCCTACGCCGCGGCCAAGGGCGGCCTGAAAATGCTCACCCGGAACATCTGCTCCGAATACGGCGAACACAATATTCAGTGCAACGGCATCGGCCCCGGCTATATCGCCACGCCGCAGACCGCGCCCCTGCGCGAACGCCAGCCCGACGGCAGCCGCCATCCCTTTGACCAGTTCATCATCGCCAAAACGCCCGCCGCCCGCTGGGGCAACCCGGAGGACCTGCAAGGCCCCGCCGTGTTCCTGGCTTCCGACGCTTCCAATTTCGTCAATGGCCATATTCTGTATGTGGACGGCGGCATCCTGGCCTACATCGGCAAGCAGCCGTAAAACGAATAGACAAATTACAAGGCGTTTATGGCCGTCCCGGCAGAAAATTTCTGCCGGGTTTTTGTTATAATTATACAATTTTTTCTCTTGCGCCCTTTTCGCAGATGTGGTAAAATAAAGCTGGTAAAAAATGAAAAGGCTGTTTTTGTATGTTTATTTGCGCTCGAACAGAATAGAAAGGAGTAAGCGAAATGACGTATCGTTTTCTTACCGGAAGCTATGCCGCCCCGGAGGACGAGGGCATTTGCCGCTTTGCTTTTGATGCGGACAAAGGCTTTATCTGGGAAAAAGCGTGGACCGGTTTTTCAAATCCCAGCTATATTTTAAAGCATCCCCATGCGCCCGTGCTGTACAGTGTGGAAGAAAATTCGCCCACGGGGGCGGTGCGCGCCTGGCAGATAGGCGATTCGCTGATTCCGCTCAGTTCCTTTCCCTCCGGCGGGGCCAGCCCGTGCCACCTTTCTTTATCGGAAGATGAAAAATATCTGTACGTGTCCAATTATGTGGATGGCACTTTGGCCGTGTTTTCCCTGGACCCGCAAGGCCGCATTGGCAAAATGTGCGATTTGAAGCGGCTCAGCGGGCATGGGCCCAATCCCTTCCGCCAGGAGGGGCCTCACGCCCACTGCTCTTTGGAAACGGATGGAAAGCTGTATCTGTGCGATTTGGGGACGGACCGCATCCACGTTTACCGCAATGAAAAGGGAAAATTGGAAAACGCGGGGGAGATTGCGCTGCCGGCGGGCAGCGGGCCAAGGCATGTTACCGTGTGTTCCCGCCATCCTGGCCTGCTTTACTGCGTGGCGGAGCTGGAAAGCAGCGTTTATGTAATCAGCCTAAAGGAAAATGGAAAAATCGTGCAGTCCCTATCCACCCTGCCCGCGGGCTTTGAGGGCGAAAACACGTCCGCGGCCATTCATATTTCCAGCGATGGAAGGTTCCTGCTGGCGTCCAATAGGGGCCACGACAGCATTGCGGTTTACGCCATCCAGGCGGACGGCGCCCTGAGCCAGCCTGTCGTTTCTCCCTGCATCGCCGAACCCAGGGACTTTATCCTCTTTGACCATTTCGTGGTGGCGGGAAGCCAAAAGGACGATCTCCTTCGCGCCTACCGGCTGAACGAGACCGCCCTTGTGCTGGAAGAAACGCCCTGGAGCGCGGGAGCGGACTGCCCGGTGTGCTTTGCGGCGTTATAAATTCAATTGAATCATCAGCCCTCCAGCGCCCGGCATTCCTCCAGCAAATGGATGATGGGCAAATGCTGGGGGCAGATTCCTTCGCATTGGCCGCACTGGATGCAGTCGCTGGCCTTGCCCTTGTCCTGGGTGACGATGTTGTATTCCCGCACCGTGCGGAATTCCGCGCTTCCTCTGCGGCGGTTGATGACGTTGAAAATATAAGGAATAGGAATGTTCATAGGGCACCCTTCCATGCAGTAATGGCAGGCGGTGCAGGGGATGGATTTATCATCGTTCAGCGCTTCCTGCGCTTTGCGGATAACAGCCTGCTCTTCTTCATTGAGGGGCTTAAAATCCTTCATGGAATTGAGGTTGTCCCGCATCTGGTCCAGATTGCTCATGCCGCTGAGCACGGTAATCAGGTTATCCAGCCCGGCAGCATAGCGCAGCGCCCAGCTGGCGGGGGACCAGCCCTTGCCCGAAGCGTCAAACACCGCTTTGACAGTGGGAATGGGGTCGGCCAGCACGCCGCCTTTTACCGGCTCCATGATAACAACCGGCTTCCCGTGCGCCTTGCAGATTTCCCAATTGCGCCGGGAGGCTACGCCGGGGTTGTCCCAATCCGCGTAATTGATTTGCAGCTGAACAAATTCGGCTTCAGGATGCGCGGTGAGCAGCTGCTCCAGCAATTCCGGGTCCGCGTGGAAGGAAAAGCCCCAGTGGCGAATGAGGCCCTTGGCTTTTTGCTCCTGGACAAAATCCCACAGGTGATATTCATCGTATTTTTGATAGGTAGTGCGCTGAATGGCGTGGAGCAGATAATAATCAAAATACCCGGCGCCTGTGCGCTCCAGACTGGTAAAGAATTGCTGCTTGGCGCTTTGTTCGTCGCGGCATCCAGCCGCGGCGGCGTGCAGCTTGGTGGCGATGGTATAGGCGCTGCGGGGATAGCGGTCCACCACGGCGGCTTTGAAGGCTTCCTCGCTTTTTCCGCCGTCATACACAAAAGCAGTGTCAAAATACGTGCCGCCTGCGGCCAGGAACAGATCGGCCATTTCCTTCACTTGAGGAATATCGATGCTGCCGTCCGCCAGCTTAGGCAGGCGCATCAGGCCAAAGCCCAGCTTAAAGGTATCCTTTCCCAAAACATCGCACATATCGGTTTCCTCCTTCGTTACCGCGACCTAAAAACGGTCAAGCGTCAGATTAAAAAAGTCAATCAGGGCAAGGCGCAATCTTTTGTCCGCCGGTTCCATCATACTTCCGCTTGCTTTTTTTGTCAATATAACAAATAAGCCGGGAATCCTTGCATTTGGGGTCATATGGAACTATTGCAAAAATCGTGGCGGGCGGATCATCAGAGTTCAGCGGTTCTGGAATCAAAGAGCTGTTTGGCTTTGTAAAGCCAAACAGCTTTTTGATTGCTTATAACCGTGCGTTCATTGTGATTCTCAACAGAATGTGTATTACCCATGATATGGTTAAAAAGTTAAGCTTGCGCTGGAAGTGTATGAGCGGGCCAGCGACATGGTGGAAATCAAATACAGCGGCTCGGAGGATGCCAGCTTCCGGATTATGTACAAAGAACCGGGCAGCGCCGAGGAAAAGAGCGTGTCTTATTCCGGATACCTGGTCAGGAAAGGCGCCGCGCTGTCCATTCAGCTGGAACAGACGGAAAAAACCGTACTCTCCAGCGTCACCTGCAATGGGGAAGCGGTTCGCGCCGGCGATACGATTCTGGCGGACAAGGATGTGAGCATCGCCGTCGCTTTTCGGAAAGCCACCGTGGAGGGCGTGCCGAACGAAATCCACCTGACCCAGGCGGGCGAAACCTATCAACTTTAAGCCCAGGTGCGCTACGACGGGTTCTTTGCGCGGCTCGTTCCAGTGTACGACCAGAGCATCCGGTATATATCTTCCAGCCCGTTGGTCGCCGTGGATGCAAACGGCCTGATTACGCTGCTTGGCCAGCCGCCGGAAAACGGAAAAGCCGTAACGGTGACCGCTTACGCCGGATCGGGCAATAGCCAGGTATATGCCGCCTGCCGGGTGATCGTGGGCAATTATGACGGAAACAAAATCGTGGGCAGCCTGACGGTTTACGCCAGGCCGGTGAACAAGGTGGAGCCGATTCCTCACAGCGCGGTGTCCCTGACCACCTATGAAGATCTTGATTTGAACATCAGCTATTACAATCATTATCAGCCCATGGAAAAATACGCGGCTTTAATGGCGGATTACCGGGATCATCCTGAAAAATATCCGCTTGACGCGGCGCTTTACAATGATAATGCGCTGGGACTGAGCAACCGGGAAGGCTATTTTGCGGTAACCTACCACGGCAGCGATTCAGAGGCGGCCAGGGTTAGCCTGTTGGCCGGTGAAAGCATTACCGTTTCCAACTACAGCTATGACGTGAACAATATGTCCACGTGGCTGAAAACGCTGGAGAACTCCGATATTTCCTCCAGCGAAAACGTGCAAAAGCTGATTGCCCAGGTGCGGCTGTATATGGAAGGAAAGGAAATCAACGGCCCGGAAGCCTTCGACAGCCTGTTGTCCTCCATGGTGGAAATCTATTCCGTTGCCCTGGCCACGGGAAACAATCCGGCAAACGGTCATTCCGTGGGCGGCATGGATTTGAACCGGGAAGTCTACAATCAGTTCATCAGAAACGACGTACAGACCCCCAATCACTATTACACAGTAGAACTCACGGCGGATGAGCTGACCGCGCTGGAAAACTATCTGTCCAATCCCGCCAATAATTTCTATTCTCTGGCCGCCAAAAATTGCGCCACCGGCACGAAGGATATTTGGAACGCCGCCCTGTTTGACAAGCCTTTCCTTCATTTGAAGGGCAATTATACCGGTTTTTTAAGCGAACCGGAATCGATGTATGTTGAAATTGGGCTGCTCAAATACAAGCAAGGCCTGTCGGGCTACGGCGGAGAGGACTTCTCCCCCCATATCATCGCCTATCCCAGAGAGAAGGACGCCATTCTCACGCCTCCCCTCGGCAATGACCTGTATTACACCGGTTCTGCCCAGGAGCTTGTAAGCCCCGGCACGGTCCGGCCCGGCTACACCCTTCTGTATGCCTTAGGCCAGAACGGCATAGACGCGCCTGACGCGGGCTGGAGCGCGGCAATTCCCACGGGCCTTGAAGCCGGAAATTATTCTGTATGGTATAAAGCTTTGAACGCAGATGGCAAAGAGGCCGCGGCGCCGCAGTGCATTCCCGTTGAAATTCGTTCCGCAGCGTATATCGTTGTTTCCGGCGGCGAACAGACCTGGCGCCGGGGCAGCGGCGCGGATTTGATCTTTACCGTCAAGCGCACCGCGGCGGACGAAAACACCTTCAGCCTGTTCGAGCGCATGGAATTGGACGGGCAGCCCTTAGGTTCTCATGACGCGGGCGTAAGCAGCGGCAGCCTGATCGCCCAGATAAAAGCCGCTAAGCTGGAAACCCTGGCGCTTGGCAGCCACCAAGTGACCTTCCTGTTCAGCGATGGCGAAGCGGAAGCCTCCTTCCTTGTAAAAGCGGCGGAAGGCAGCTTTGACGATGTGGCCATTCCCAGCAGCAGCTTCACCTTCCGCAAGGTGTGGGAAGGCGGCGCGGAAGACGGCATTGAATTCACGCTCTACAAGCAAGGCGGCGAAGTATATCATCATGGCTTCGACAAGCGCGCCGAGAGCGAAACGGAATGGAAATACAGCGCTTAGTTCTCCGCGCCTGCCGCATGCTATGTGATCGAGCAGCCGGTTGCGGGCTACATCACCCGCTATGAAAATGTGGGCATATACGCCGGAATCACCGACCGCTGCTGTGATGGCGGCACGATCATCAATAAAAAAATTCCCCCAACAGGCGATACCGCCGACCTCGTCCTGTGGGCTGGCATGCTTGCGTTGGGCGTTGTGGGCCTAATACTATTCTTCTTCTAAAACCTTACCATCTTTGGGCGCCTTTTGCGCCCTGGCGTTACCTCATTCCGGTCAACGT
>CAMOHY010000165.1 GCA_946615495.1 uncultured Clostridia bacterium | reverse complement strand
CCCGCTCGCCCGTCCCCGTAGGGGCGGACCGTGCCTACCCGCGGGAAGGACGCCCCGCCATGGAGGGCCTTGACACCCGGCCCCGTATTGGTTACAATAGCAAGGGAAAGGGGGCCGGACCCATGATTTATTCCATTGATGAAATCAAAAAAATTGCCGCGCCCGTGGCGGCGGCGCACGGCGTTCGTTCCATGCGGCTGTTCGGCTCCTATGCCCGCGGCCAGGCCACGGAGCAAAGCGATATTGATTTGCGTATCGACTGCGGAAAAGTAACCGATCTGTTTGCTTGGGGCAGCCTGCTTGCCGATTTGCAGGACGTTTTTCGTAAAAATCTGGACTTGGTAACCACCGAGGGCTTGGACCCCGCCTTTATCGACCGGATTCGCCCCGATGAGGTGCTGATTTATGAGCAATAGAGACTTAGAAATCCTTCGTCATATCGTTCGCTACTGTGGCGAAGTGGAAGAAACGGTAAAAATATTCGGGAAATCGGAGGAGGCTTTTTCAGGCAGCTTCGTTTTCCGAAACGCCGTCAGCATGCCCATCATGCAAATCGGCGAATTGGCTACCCGGCTCACCGATGAATTCATTTCGCATTCCGCGCAGATTCCGTGGAAGGCTATCAAGGGTATGCGCACTTTCTTTGCCCATCAATATGGCGATATGAATTTTCATTTGGTGTGGCAAACGGCGGTGGAAAGAATTCCAGAGCTGCGCTCTGCCTGTGAACAAATCCTTTCACAGGAGAAAAATATTTGATAATAGCTCTTTTATGCGGGCGGAATTTTACCAAATATTACTTTTGACTTGACAATTTCAAAAAAACGCTTATAATAAAAAACGAAGAGCGAACCACGCACGCGGTTGCTCCTCAGTTACTGGTTAAGCTATGTGGCTTATGCCACGCCCAACCGTCACTTGGCAGAGTGGCGGTTGTTCTTTTTGCTCTGCGTTTTACGGATGATGATTGTTACCGTAAACTTTCCTAAATGAAAAGTCATTCGCATGAGCAACACCCCCTTTCGGGAGGATGGAGCAACCGCCTGCGCGTTTGTTGTCCGCTCTCGGCCTCCCTCAGGGAGACTTCATTATTCTAACTGAATTGTCGATTTCTGTCAATCGGTTTTCCCATTCTCTCCGCCGATGGCATGGGAAATACAACCTGTTCGCCCCGCGTTGGCCCCCCTGCCTTCGCGGGGCGATTCATATTCTGTTCTTGCTTTTGTATCCTTAATACTACTAACAGTATTAATACACGCAAATTTCCGCCGCCTGGGCGCCGCCGGTGCGGGAGGAGGAATTGAGGGTGAAAATCACCTTTACAAAGCAGGCCTGGACGGCCTCAAAATCGATGCGGACGCGGTTGCCGGTGGCGGCGTCAAACTGATATTTTCCGGCGGGGGAGACCTGGATAAAGTTTTCGCCGTCCTGGCTGATCTCCACGGCGATTTCCTGAATGCGGGGCTCCCAAATGGAGGAGGGATTCAGGCACACGGCCACGGTGGACACGGTGAAGGCGCCCTGCAAATCAAAGGTGATTTCCGCGGGAAAGCCCTTGCTCTCCCAGTAGGTGTCGGTCTTGCCGTCGTTGACGTTTTTGTCCACGTACACGTCGGTGTGCGCGCCGGAATGAACGGGCTTGCCCAGGGCGAAGTTTTCCGTTTCGGGCAGGGGAATGTAGTCGTCCGCGGGGTCGGGGAAGCAGGGGGGACGCTCCGCCTGCGCCTGCTCCGGCGTGCGCACGATGGTAACGATGGTTTCCGGTTCCCCCGCGCTTTCGCCAAGGGCTCCCAAGGGAGCGGCAAGCAGCATCAGCGCGCAAATCAAGCAGCAAATCCGGTTCATATGTTCGCTCCTCCCTTATTCAATCACGATATTTTCACAGTAATCGTCGATGGAAAGCTTCATTTCCTTTAAGGTGGTGATGGGCTTGCCCAGGATGTTTACGTTGCGCAGGGTCACGTTGGTAATGCGGTTTTCCTCGCTCTGGCCGGACAGGCGGGAGGCGGGCACTTTGCCGTTCACAGTGTTGACCACGGTGAGGCCGTCGATGAGCACACCGTCGATGGAGCCGAATTCGTCCCGCACGGTGGACCAGGAGGAATTTTGCAGCGTCATTTCAATCAATTCTTTGTTAAAGCCGTTATCGCCCTGCATCATGGCGTTTTCAACCGTGATATTGCGGTAAACGATGTCGTGCACAAAGGCGTCATCGCTGTTGTGGATGCTGATAACGGGCTTGTGGAAATTGTAGAGCACGGTAATATCCTCAAACAGCACGTCGCTGATTTCGGGGTCCAGGGTCAGGCCCTTGTCGGTTTCATAGCCGATTTCCATGGACTGGGCCAGGTCCGTCCACACCTGGATGTTTTTGAAGGTGATGCCCTTGGTGGAGCCGGAGTAGTTTTTGAGGACCAGGCTGTCGTCCCAGGTGCGGGCGAAGGAATTGGTCACGGTGTGGTCCGTGCAGGATTGGAAGGTGAAGCCGTCGCCGTTCTGGCGGCCGGAAATGATTTTCACGTTGTCGATGGTCACGTTTTTGCAGGAATAGGAATTCAGGTTCCAGCAGTTGGAGTTGACGAGGGAAATGCCCTCCACCGTCACGTTTTTGCTGTGGTTCAAATCAATGGGCACTCTGGCGTAGGAGCCCGGCTGGTTCCAGGCCGGGTAATCGCTGCCGTCGATCATGCCCCGGCCGCAGATGCGCACGTTGCTGGCGTTGGCCACGGAAATGATGGAATGCAGCACCGCGCCGCCGGAGAGATACAGGGTTTGATTATCCTGCAGGGCGATGGCGTCCATCACCCATTCGCCGGGGCCGATATAGAATACGTCAGGGTCGTCGGGGTCCGGCACGTCGGTTTCCAGAGGATTGGCGAAAATGTGCAGGGCCTTGTTCACGCTGCCGTTGAAAACCACGGTGTATTGGCCCGGCTCTGTGATGGAAAAGCTCACCATTCCTTGCTCCACCTGGGGCACTATGCCCCAGGCCGCCGGCAGCACCTGGGCGCTTTCCACGGCCTTGCCCAGGCCGGGCATTTGAATTTTGACGTTCGCTTTTCCCTCAAAGTCAAAATAGGTCATGGGCGTGGTGACGGGCTGGGTGTTGGCGTTCCAGATGTGCTCGTGGTTCACCATCACATCGTAAACGAACAAATCGTACCCGTTCACGCTGACGCTGGCCGTGGGGGAGGAGGCCATGGTTTTGGGGCCTTCATACACCGTAAGCCGCGTTTGCCCCTCCGCCGCCAGCCCAGGGGCGCACGCGCAGGCCGTCCAAATGAGCATGAATACCAGGGAAAAAATGATGCGCTTCCGTTTCATAATATTCCTCCTTTGCGCCGGGAAAGTTTAGCGTTAAACTGATTCTATTATACAGGCAGAAATCCAAAACGGCAAGACCAAAATAAAAATTTTCGGAAATTTATTTCCCATACTTGACAGGCCTTCCGGAAGATGCTATAATGAGCTCAAACGATAGGTTTAGCGTTAAACCTATACGAAATTGAAGGAGGATTACCATGAAAAAGTTCCTTGCTATCGTCCTGGCCGCCATGATGCTGCTGGCCGTGGCCGCTCCCGTCCTGGCTGAGGAAACCGTGAGCTTCCTGTGGGATAACTTTGACGACCGCGACCCCAATTCCAAGCCCGAACTGGCTCCCAACGGCGTGAACATGTGGTGGGACAACTGGGCCAACCTGCGCGCCAAGAATGAAGACGGCGCCATCAAGATCGACTACCGTCCCAAGGCCTTCGACCCCGAAGACTATGACGACGAGGCCGATTACTTCGCCCACGCCGCCGACTGGATGGGCAACTGGGGCGAAGCCGTGAACATGTGGGCCCTGGACGGCATTTCCTACTGCAAGTACCTGAATGTCCGCATCAAGGGCGCCGAGGGCGGCGAAGAAAACAAGCTCATCATGTACTGGCATCCTGAAGATTCCAAGTTCTATTCCGCCCGCTTCTGCGACCTGGTGCTGGCCGACGGCAGCAAAGCCACCATCACCACCGAATGGCAGGACCTGGTGATCGATCTGGAAGCCTCCGGTTTCCCCGGAATGACCAACGCTTTCCACTTCTACGCCTTCGCCAAGAACGTGATTTGGCTGGATGAAATCTCCTTCTCCGAGCCCGTCGCGCCCATCGACGCCACCAGCGGCGAAACCATCCTGGCTGGCCTGACCGCTGAAGAAACCGGCAGGGCCTGGGAACTGCCCATCCAGGAATACCTGGCTGAAATGGAATAATTAAAGGACCTACCCAGCGGGGGGCAGCAAGGCTGACGCCCCCGCTTTTCTTTTGGCAAAGCTATTGCAGCGAAGGGAAAAAAAGGCTATACTTATTCTGTTGGGCGGGGGAAAGCGTTTTTTTCCTTTGCGCAAGCGCATTCCATCCAGTTGGAGAAGCAAAATGGTTACATTAAAGGATATTGCCGCGGAAGCGGGCGTGAGCATCACCACCGTTTCCAATGTGGTGCACAACCGAAAAAGCCGGGTTTCGCCGGAACGGGTAAAAAAAATATGGGAAATCATCGAACGGGAGCATTATGTGCCCAGCATGTCGGCCCGCTCCCTGGCCAATGAGCATTCCTCCATCATCGGCGTTATCACCCATCTGACGCCCCAGAACACGGGCAGCACCATGGGCGACCCGTTTTTGAGCGCCTTTGTGGAAAGCATTGAAAAGCGCACCCGCGAGGAAGGCTTTTATGTGATGGTGCGCGCCGTGGAGGACGCGGAGGCGCTGGAAGCCATCAGCCGCAGCTGGCGGCTGGCCGGGCTGGTGCTCACCGGCATGTTCCAGGATGATTTTTTTTCCGCCGCGCTGGGGCTGGGCATTCCCTTTGTGCTCATCGACAGCTATGTGGACCATCCGGATGTGTACTGCGTGGGCCTGGAGGATGAAAAGGGCGGCTATATCGCCACGAAGCACCTGCTGGAAAACGGCCACAGAGTCATCGCGTTTACTTCGCCCTCCATCCGTCCAGGCGGCGTAATCGACCAGCGGCTGCGCGGATATCGCCGGGCGCTGGCAGAGTTTGGCGTGGAATTTGACCCTTCCCTGGTGTTTACCCAGGAAATCACCGTGGAGGAAGGAAAAAAGCTGGGCCACCGGCTCAGCGAAAAAAAGGAAATTACCGGCATCTTCGCCTCCGCCGATATCCTGGCCGCGGGCATTATGGCAGGCCTGAGCGAACGGGGCGTAAACGTGCCGCGGGATAAATCCATCGTGGGCTTTGACGACAATTACCTGTCCCAGCTGACCATTCCCGGCCTGACCACCGTGCACCAGGACGCGGACCAGAAGGGTATTTTGGCCACGGACATGATTCTTTCCCAGCTGCGGCATGAGGACATGAAGCAGAAAAACATTATTTTGCCGGTTCGGCTGGTGGAACGCGGCAGCGTGCGGAAGCTTTCGGATTAATGCCAATAGAAAAAAATAGGGGTTGCGCGCCCCAGCGCTGCGTCAGGGCCTGAGCCCTCGCCTGCTGCATTCTCAAATAGAAATTTGGCCCAGAGCGTTTTTTCGCTCTGGGCCG
>CAMOHY010000164.1 GCA_946615495.1 uncultured Clostridia bacterium | reverse complement strand
CCTACAGCTTCCCGTCATGTTTTTTGTGCGCTTTTTTGTTTGTGAGACAGCCCCTTACTCGTCAATCTGTTATTTGCTTATGATTAACTTTCTCATTTAATGGGAGCGGCAACCGCTTCGCCTGCGGCAGTGACAAAATTGCCGGAAGCCGTATCCAGCGTCAGCGGATCCGCATGGCTTACAATGGCGGCGGCGTTCTCGGCGTCGTACCAGAAGATTACATCAGATTCAGCCACCGTGACGCCGATCAGCGCATTGGCGGGCGCATCGAAGCGGTAGCCCTCCGCGCCGTCCACAGCGCCGTTCACGATTGCGGCGATCTCCTCGGCGGTGTAGGGGGCGTATTCCGGATTGGCGGGATTCTTGATGCCCTCCAGCCCGTAGTAAGCGGCAGTGTAATAGATCGTTCCGACGTTTCCATTGTTCAGCGGCATTGCGCCATAGGCCCAATTCATGTTATTTTCCTCCTCAGCTAAAGCAGTCAGCCCCGTCAGCATCATAACGGCGGCAAGTAGAACAGCGGCAATCTTTTTCAAAGCAGGCGCCTCCTCCATGATTTTTGATGTAACCTTGTCGGTTTCATCTCGCAGGAAGAATATATCACGCTTTTGATGTAATGTCAATAGTTACAATTAAAAATTTTGAAAATAATTTTCCATCGCCCCGCCGGCCGGAATCGCGCGGGACGTCCAAAGCGACGCCAGAGCGGAAATGGACCAAAAAGACGCCTGCTTTTAAAAAGATTTTCGTATAACGCCGCGAAAACAAAAAAAGACTCAAGCCTTGATTGGAATGAGTCTTTTCTCCTATTGGAGGCTGATAACGCGGCGGCCCAAAAAGGAAAGCCGGGAAGCGGCGCGTGCGCTTATGAATCGTAAAAATGCTGTCCCTCTTCGGTTACAAGGCGTTCTGTCTGAGGATATTCAAAGGTTTCGGGCTTATCGGAATTTGCGGCAAGGTAGTCCGCAAATTTCGCCGCATACCATTTGGCCATGCCAAGATTGTGCATAAGGTAATGGCCGCAGTTCTTGGGCGTAGCTCCGGGAACGCATTCCGCATCCTCCACGGCTCTGAACGCGCTGAGAATCAGGCCGCAAATATCCCGCGGAGGCCGATTGCCCTTCAGAATAAGGTAAAAACCCGTCAGGCAGCCCATAGGACCCCAGTAGATGATCTCATCCTTCCAATCCGGGTCGTTGCGGAGAAAAGTAGCTACTATGTGCTCCAGGGAGTGCATTGCCGCAACGTCGACGGCGGGCTCTTTGTTTGGCCTTGTGAGCCTGATGTCATACGTTGTCACCATACCGTTTGCAACTGTATCCACCCGGCTGGTAAATATCCCCGGAACAATGGCCGTATGGTCAACGGAAAAGCTTGGTATCAAATCCATATAATTTTCTCCTTTCGCTTCAATGGATAATGCTTTAATTGGGCTTTTTCCTATAAAAAAGATTTTACACAAAAGGGCTGAAATGTCAATATCGGATAGGCTGAATTTCGCATCTTGCGCGTGAACGAGCTTTGAAATAGCCCGCTTTGGCTGATTGCCGGATCAAAGGAAAAAAATTCAAATTTATATTGACACGGTGTCATTTTTGTGGTATGATTTCATTGCTGACACAGTGTCATTTTAGTTTCGGAGGGGAAAACAAGATGTCCAGAGGATCGGAGGCGCTGACCAGCGCCCGGAGGGAAGAAATCATTCAGGCTTGCGGAAAGCTGTATGAAACCATGAGCTTTAAGGAAATCACCATCAAGGAAATCGGAAAAGAAACGTCCTTTACCCGCACCTCCATTTACAATTACTTTGAAACCAAGGAGGAAATTTTCCTGGCCCTGCTTCAAAAGGAATATGAGCTGTGGGCGGAAGCCATGACCGCCGTGATGAAGAAGACCGAAACCATGTCCCGCGACGAGCTGGCCCAGACGCTGTCCCGCACCCTGACGGACCGGCCCAGGCTTTTGCGCCTTCTATCCATGAACCTGTACGACATGGAAGCCAATTCCCGCCCGGAGCGGCTGGCGGAGTTCAAGGTCGCCTTCGGCGCGTCCCTGAAAATCGTGGAGCAGATGCTTCAGCAATACGCGCCGGAAATGGATCAAGCAGCCCGCCAGCGGTTTTTGTACGCCTTCTTTCCCTTCATCTACGGAATTTATCCCTATACTACGGTATCCGAAAAACAAAAGGAAGCCATGGAACAGGCCGGAATTTCCTATGTCTATCAGTCGGCCTATGACCTCACCTACCGGTGCCTCAAAAAACTGCTGGAATAAAAAGAAGGAGGAAGCATTATGCAGTACACGAAATTGGGCCAATCCGATTTGACCGTATCCCGCATCTGCATGGGCTGCATGGGCTTTGGCGACGCGGGCCAAGGGCAGCACGGCTGGACGCTCAATGAAGAGCATTCCAGGGAAATTATTAAGCATGGCCTGGACTTGGGCGTCAATTTTTACGATACCGCCATCGCTTACCAGAGCGGCACCAGCGAACAATATGTGGGAAGGGCCCTGCGGGATTTTTCCAAGCGGGAAAACGTGGTGGTGGCTACTAAGTTTCTGCCCCGCACCCAGGAGGAAATTGAAAACGGCGTCACGGGCCAGCAGCACATTGAGCGCATGATAAACAAAAGCCTGCAAAACTTAGGCATGGATTATGTGGACCTGTATATTTACCATATGTGGGATTGGCAAACGCCCATTGAAGACATCCTGGATGGATTAAACCGGGTGGTAAAGGCCGGCAAGACCCGGTACATTGGCATTTCCAATTGCTATGCCTGGCAGCTGGCCAAGGCCAACGCCCTGGCGGAAAAGGAAGGATGGGCGAAATTCATTTCAGTGCAGGGCCACTACAACCTGATTTTCCGGGAGGAGGAGCGGGAAATGGCGCCCTACTGCCAGGAGGAGGGAATCGCCCTGACGCCGTACAGCGCTTTGGCTTCGGGGCGGCTGGCCCGCAAACCCGGCGAAACCTCGGAACGCCTTCAAAAGGACGCCTACGCCAAATTCAAGTATGACGCCACCGCCCAGCAGGACGGAATCATCATCGGCCGCGTGGCGGAGCTGGCCGAAAAGCGCGGCGTTTCCATGACGGAAATTTCCCTGGCCTGGCTGCTGACCAAGGTAACTGCCCCCGTTGTGGGCGCGACCAAGCTTCATCATATCGAAGGCGCGGCGAAAGCCACCGAGCTAAAGCTGACAGAGGAGGAAACCGCTTATCTGGAAGCTCCCTATGTGCCGCACCCGCTGGCGGGCGTGATGGCCCAAAATAAGCCCGCCAACGCCAAAGAAAAGCACGTTTGGTCCACGGGAAACCAGAAAATTTAAGGAGGATCGCCATGAAAAGACTGTTTGCCGCCGCTTTGTTCCTTTGCTTGCTTTGTTCCTCTGCGCTGGCGGATAGCCTGGTGACCAATGGCGGCGTCAGCCTAAAGGAAACCGAGCTGCCCTACAGCACGGAGGAAGACGCCGCGCCCAAAGTTTACTTTATCCGCGATATTTCCCCGGACGCGCTGGTAAAAGCCTATGAAGCCCTGGGCGTGCAGTTGCCCGGCAAGGTAGGCGTGAAAATGTCCACGGGCGAAAGCACCCGCAGCAATTACCTGCGGCCCGAACTCATTACCGATCTTGTGCACCTGGTAAACGGCACCATCGTGGAATGCAACACCGCCTATGGCGGCAGCCGCTCCTCTACCGCTATGCACCGGCAGCAGGCCAAGGACAATGGCCTCCTGGACGTGGCGGAATTGGACATTCTGGACGAAGAGGGCAGCATGGAAATTCCCATTGAAAACGGCGTCCGCATTAACGTGGATTACGTAGGCAGCCACTTTGCTGCTTATGATTCCTTCCTGGTGCTCACCCACTTTAAGGGCCACGCCATGGCGGGCTTCGGCGGGGCCATCAAGAACATTTCCATCGGCTTTGGCTCCTCCATGGGCAAGGTATGGATTCATTCCGGCGGCACGCGCACCAGCGGCAGCATTTGGGGCAGCCAGGACGCTTTCCTGGAAGCCATGGCCGACGCCGCCAAGGGCGTGAACACCGCCATGGGCGATAACATCGTTTATATCAGCGTATTGAACCGCCTGTCCGTGGACTGTGACTGCGACGGCAATCCTGCCGAACCGGATATGCACGATATTGGCATTTTAGCCTCCACCGATCCTCTGGCCATCGACCAGGCGGCCATAGATTTGGTCTACGCCATGCCGGACAGCGGCAGCCTTCGCCGCCGCATTGAGCGCCAGAACGGCCTGTACACCCTGGACGTGGGCGAACGGAACGGGCTGGGCAGCCGGTATTACAATTTGGTGATACTGGATGATTGAGTGGATTCAAAGGGAAGCCGTTTATCTGTGGTACTATCTGGATATCCAAATCCGGCAGATCGCGCCCTACTGGGCGCTGGGCATTGGGCTTGGCAGCGCGGTTTCCGTGTTTGGAAAAAAGTATATTCACGGGGCCTTCGCCAGAATCGGCCAAAAGAAAATGGGCTGGCTGGGCGTCATCCCGGCAAGCCTTTTGGGCATCGCCTCTCCCCTGTGCATGTACGGCACCATTCCCATCGCCGCTTCCTTTTCCGAGCAGGGCGTGAAGGATGATTATTTAGCCGCCTTCATGATGAGCAGCATTTTGCTCAATCCCCAGTTAATCTTCTACAGCGGAGCCCTGGGGCGGACGGCGCTCATCATCCGCTGCGTTTCCTGCTTCCTGTGCGGGTGCGCGGCAGGCTGGCTGATCCGGCTGTTTTACAGCGGAAAGGGCAAAAGCTTTTTCGATTTTACCGGCTTTCATGAAGGAAAAAACCGCGACACCGACCCCAACCTGTTGATACGATTCCTCAAAAACGTCTGGCGCAATATCAAGGCCACCGGTCCCATGTTCGCCTTAGGTATCCTGCTGACGGCGCTGTACCAAATCCACGTGCCGGAGGAATTTGTCAGCGGATTGTTTGGAAAAAACAACGGCTTTGGCGTGCTCATGGCCGCCACCATCGGCGTGCCGGTGTACATGTGCGGAGGCGGCACCATCCCGTTACTCAACGAATGGCTTTCCGACGGCATGAGCCTGGGCAGCGCCGCGGCCTTCATGCTCACCGGCCCGGCCACCAAAATCACCAACCTGGGCGCCATGAAAATCGTGCTGGGCTGGAAGCGTTTTTTCCTCTATCTGGCGTTCGTGATGCTGTTTTCCCTGTGTACGGGATTGATTGTAGACTTCATATGTTAGAAAAGGAGATGCTGAACAAAATGAAAAAGATTCTTGCTGTACTTTTCGCGTTGACCATGATCGTTTCCTGTTTGTCGTTCGCTTTAGCGGAGGAAGGCGTTTCCGCTGCTGAGACCACGGAACCCACCAGCCACATTCTGGTGGTGTATTTTTCCGCCACCGGCACCACCAGGGGCGTGGCCGAAAAGCTGGCGGAAGGCCTGTCCGCCGATCTTTATGAAATCGTGCCCGAAGAACCCTACACCGACGCCGACCTCAACTACAACAATTCCAAGAGCCGCACCTCCATCGAAACCGATGATCCCGCCTGCCGT
>CAMOHY010000163.1 GCA_946615495.1 uncultured Clostridia bacterium | reverse complement strand
CGGCGGGCGTTATGGTATACTATTCACAACAAATTCATCGTGAAGGAGTGTGCGATATGAGGATTGGCCTTTCATCCTATTCCCTGGACAGGGAAATTGAACGGGGAAGTATGACCCTGCTGGAAGCCATCGATTGGGCGGCGGCCCAGGGCGCGGAATGTATGGAGCTGGTGCCCTTTGCCTTCCGGTTTGACGATAAGGAAAGCGGCAAGATTGACTTGGACTTCATCGGCAAAGTAAAACGCCGGGCGCAGGACGCGGGCATTCCGCTGTGCAATTATTCCGTGCTGGCGGATTTTTGCAAGGAAGGCGAAGCGCTGAAAAAGGAAATTGCCCGCATTTGCCACGAGGTGGACATTGCCGCCGAGCTGGGCGTGCCCCGGATGCGGCACGATGTGTGCGGCTTCCGCCGGCCCCACAAGGAAAACACGCTGAAGGATTTTGAACGCTGGCTGCCCGTGATGGCCGACGCCGCGGCGGAAGTGACGGAGCACGGAAAGAAGCGGGGCGTGAACACCCTGATTGAAAACCACGGCTTCTTCGCCAACGGCTGCGACCGGGTGGAGCGCATCCTCAACCGGGTGAACCATGAAAACTACGGCCTGCTGCTGGATACCGGCAACATCGTGTGCGTGGACGAGGACGCCGCCGTGGCGGCGGACACCTTATCTCCCCTCACCCGCATGGTGCACCTGAAGGATTTCTATATCCGCACCCGCGATCCCGGCGACAGCACGCAGTTTGACTGCGCGGGAAGCTGGTTCCGTTCGCGGGGCGGCAAATACCTGCGCGGGGCCATCCTGGCTCAGGGCGATTTGGACATTTGGGCCATCCTGCATTCCCTCAAGTCCTCCGGCTATGATGGAGACATCGCCATCGAATTCGAGGGCCTGGAGGATGGAAAATACGCCACCGCCGTAGGCATGCAGAACGCCCGCCGGATCTGGAACGAAGTATAACGGGAGGGACAGAAATATGAAAATTGGCGTTTCTTCTTACAGCTTTGCCCAGTACATGAACGAAACCAAGGCGAATTACTTTCAAATTTGCGATCTGGCCAAGGAAATGGGCTTTGACGCCATTGAATTTATTGACCTGAGCCTGGACGTGCAGCCCGCCCCCAGCCTGGCGGCCTTGGCCTCGGACATTCGGGATTACTGCGCCAAGCTGAAGCTGCCCATCGCCGCCTATACCGTCGGGGCGGACTTTTTGAACCACGAAAACGAAGTGGAACGCATCAAGGGCCAGGTGGACCTGGCGGCCATTTTGGGCGCGCCGGTGATGCGCCACGACGCCTTCTGGAGCATGCCGGAGGGCATGTGCTGGCGGCAGGCGGTGAAAACGGTAGCGCCCATGATCCGGGAAGTGACGGAATACGCCGCGGCCAAGGGCGTTCGCACCTGCACGGAAAACCACGGCTTCATTCTCCAGGACGCAGAGCGCGTGGAAACGCTGATTCACACGGTGAACCACCCCAACTACGGTTGGCTGGTGGATATGGGCAACTTCCTGTGCGCGGACGACAATCCCCTGCGCGCCGTGCCCATTGCCGCGCCCTATGCTTTCCATGCCCATGTGAAGGATTTCATTTTTAAATCCTTCGCTGAGGATAATCCCGGCGACGGCTGGATTCACACCCGCAACGGCAATTATATCCGGGGCACGGTGGCGGGCCACGGCGTGGTGCCGGTGCGTAAATGCCTGAGCATCCTGAAGGAAAACGGGTATCAGGGCGTGGTCTCCTATGAATTTGAGGGGCCGGAGCAGAATTTGCCCGCCCTGAAAAACGCTTTGAAATTCATCCGAAAAGCCGCCGAATAATCGCATAAGAAAGAGGGGGCAATTTTCTGCCCCCTCAGAGTGTCGGCAAACTCTGAAAAAGTATGAAAGGGCTTTGGCCCTTTCATCAACAATCCGCAGGACCGGCTTTGCCGGTCCGAGGAGCAACAGCATGTTGCTTCCTCTATCAATTTGCGGCCGTAAAATGAGCATTTCCAGGCAGTTCAGCCTGGAAATGCCATTTTACAGCAAATGGATGTTCCCATCGAAAGACTGCTCGCAGACTTTCGATGGCAGAGCATTGACAAAGTCGATGCTCTGAGGGGGCAATTTTTCTGCCCCCTCTTTGGCGTTTGCTGAATCTTCAAAAAGGGAGGGAACGCATGAAGCGGAGGATCGCCGCGGGCATTGTGCGGCTGCGGACAGCCATTCTTTTTTTCATGGCCGCCGCAGCCGCAATATGCGTTTTCACCATCGGAAAAACCCGCATCAACTATGACCTGACCCGGTATCTGGGCGAGGGCACCATGACCAAACGGGCGCTGAAGGTGATGGAAGAGGAATTTGACTCCAGCGAGCAATTGCGCCTCATGTTTCAGGACCTGGACGCCGCTTCGTTAACGGAGTGCGTGCAGGCGCTAAGCGCCCTGCCCCAGGTGCAATTGGCTTCCCACGACCCCCAGGAGGACGAGCGCGCCGTGGACGGCGTCACCTACCAATTGGTCACGCTGACCTTAAAGGACTGCGACGCCTCCGCCCTGGTGGATGAACTGAGGCAAATGTTTAAATGCGCAGGGCCCTACGCCGTGGGCGGCCAGGCGGCGGCGCTGCTGGACGTGCAAAAAAGCGTGGGGGCGGAAATTCCCGGCGTGATGGGCATCGCCATTCTGGTGGTGCTGCTGGTGCTGCTGCTCACCTCCCACGCCTGGCTGGAGCCCGCGGTCATTCTGCTGGTGCTGGCCGTTTCCATCCTGCTCAATATGGGCACCAATTTTATTTTTGCCGATGTATCCTTCATTACCTTCGCCGTAAGCGCTATTTTGCAGCTGGCCCTGTCCATTGATTACGCCATTATGCTGCTGCACGCCTACAACGGCTTTTTGGACGCGGGCATGAAGCGGGAGGAGGCCATGACGGAAGCCCTGGCCCATTCCTTTATGCCCATTGGCTCCAGCGCCATGACCACCGTGGCGGGGCTTTTGAGCCTTTTGTTCATGAGCTTCTCCATCGGCTTTGATATCGGCCTGGTGCTCAGCAAGGGCATCGTTCTGAGCATGCTGTGCGTGTTCCTGCTCATGCCGGCGGTAACGCTGCTGCTGGGCCGCGCCCTGCGCTGCACCCGCCATAAGTCCCTGCGCCTGGGCGGCGAGCATTTGGCCCGCGGGGTCTATCGCCTGCGCCGTCCTCTGGCCCTGGCGCTGGTTTTATCGGTCCTGGCCGGGTTTTACCTGCAAAGCGGCAACGCCTATCTGTTCACCGATTCGGGACAAACGGCCCAGAAGGATGAAAGCCAGCAGATCGAGCAGGTGTTCGGCGCGTCCAATCCCCTGGTGATTCTGATTCCCGGCGGCGAAAGCGACGAAGATTACGAAGTGCAGCGCCAATTGGCCGGGGCGCTTGCCGGCCTCACCGTGAACGGCGCGCCCGTTATGAAGGAATTGTCCGCCATGGTGACAACCGGGGCCCAGGCCCTAACGTATTACACCGCTCAGGACGTGGCGGACCTGACGGGCATCAGTCCCCTGGCCGCAGCGCTGTTTTTCCGCGCTCAAGGCTTCGGCGCGTCCGTGCGGGCGGACCGGCTGCTGGAAGCGTCCGGCGCCCTGCTGGCGGGAAACAGCGCCATCGCCTCCCTGCAATCCGCCCTTTCCGCCGCCAAAGCGGCGTTTAACGGCCCCCATTACAGCCGCATGCTGCTGGAAATGAATTCCTCCGTCAGCAACGGCGCCATGCGCCCGGCCATCGACGAAATCCAAAATACCGTGCGCTCCTTTTACGGCGACGATTTCTATTTGACCGGCATCCCCATGTCCACCTACGATATCGGCAGCGCCTTTGAGGGCGACCTGATGAAGGTGAATTTGATTACCCTGGCGGCCATTTTTCTCATCGTGGCGCTGTCCTTCCGGGCCGTGGCCCTGCCCGCCCTGCTGGTGTTCGTTATCGAAGGCGCCATTTGGATCGCCATGGGCATTTCCCATCTCATCCGCCAGCCCATTTTTTTCATGAGCTATCTCATCTGCGTATCCATCCAAATGGGGGCCACCATTGATTACGGCATCCTGCTTTCCTCCCATTACCGGGACAGCCGCCTGTCCGGCCTCCAGGTACCGCAAGCCCTGACGAGCGCCCTGCAGCGCGCCCTGCCCACCGTGCTCACCTCCGGCGTCATCCTCACCACCGCCGGATACATCATCGGCCGGCTGTGCAGCGTGTATTATATCTCCGCCATTGGGTTATTGCTATCCAGGGGAGCGGCCATTTCCGTTTTTCTCGTGCTCACGCTGCTGCCCGCCCTGCTGGCGCTGGGCGACCGGGCCGTGGTGAAAGGCGCGGCGCAAAATACGAAGCCTGAAAGGGGTAAAGCTCCGTGAATCTGTTTGATATCATTGGCCCGGTGATGATCGGGCCCAGCTCCTCCCACACGGCGGGGGCGGCGCGCATTGGCCGGGTGGCCCGGCAGCTGTTGGGCGAAAAGCCGGTGAAGGCCGTGGTATCCTTCCATGGCTCCTTTGAAAAAACCTATGTGGGTCACGGCACGGACCGAGCGGTGGCCGGCGGATTGATGGATATGAGCGTGGATGACGAGCGGCTCCGCCGCAGTTTAAAGCTGGCCAAGGAAGCGGGGCTGGATATCACCTTCCGCCCCGTCAAGCTGCGGGATGCCCACCCCAACACCGTGGTGGTGGACGTGACCGGCGAAAGCGGCAAGCACGTGGTGGTGCAGGCCGCCAGCATCGGCGGCGGGCGCATCAAGGTGCAGTACCTGGACGGGCTGGAGGTGGGCTTTTCCGGGGCGCGCACCACCCTGGTCATCCGCCACACCGACGCGCCGGGGGCCATCGCCATGGTCACGCATCTGCTGTCCGGCGTGAAAATCAACATCGCCACCATGCGGGTGTTTCGCCGGGAGGCGGGGGGCGAAGCCATTATGGCCATCGAACTGGACCAGCGCCCCCAGGATAGCCTCCTTGCCGCGCTGAAAATTTTGCCCGCCGTGACCGACGTGACGCTGCTGGACCAGATTTGAGCAGGCAAAAGAATCATCCGGAATGCGGATGCACCGCGGGCCGCGCCTTTTTCCATATTCAGCCGCTTCCCCTGAGCAATCCTCAGGGCCAGAGCGTCTGGAACGAATGGATGTATTTGAGCTCCAAGCGCCTGAACAAAATGGCCTCCGGCGCCTTTGGGCCCGCCTATGATTGCCAGGATTCTGATTTGGACGATAAAGAACCATAACGGAGAGGAAGGAACCCTATGGAATATTCTCTTGCCAACCTGGTGCAGTCCGCCGAGGGCATTGGCCTGGCGGAAGCGGCCCGGCGGAGCGAACGCAAGTATAACGGCATTTCCGCGGAGGAAATTGACGATAAAATGCAGCAAGCCCTGCTGGTGATGCGCCAAAGCGCGGAAAAGGGCTTCGACTCCAAAACCCATTCCATGAGCGGCATGACCGGCGGCCAGGCCCCCAAGCTTCTGCAAGCCGTGGAGGAGGGGCGCACGGTGGGCGGCCATTATCTGGGCCGGGCGGCGGCCCGCGCCCTGGCCATCGCGGAATGCAACGCCGC